>JAGOIJ010000001.1 GCA_017995695.1 Candidatus Omnitrophota bacterium
GATTTGAACTCGCGATCTTCGCCGTGACAGGGCGACGTGTTAGACCAGGCTACACCACGACCCCTCATTGGTCTATAGTCTATGGTTAATAGTCTACAGCTAAAGGGATAAACATTGATAGGATGTCAATTGTATCGTAAAATTTGCCCTCTGACAACAGGTTTTTAACTGGTGGGCGATAGAGGACTTGAACCCCTGACCTTCTGAATGTAAGTCAGACGCTCTAACCAGCTGAGCTAATCGCCCAACATTTTCAATACGCGCTTTTGATAACTTTATAAGGATCGTCTTCAGAATCCTGCTCGTCGACCTTATTAAATAACTCGCGCTGTTCTTGCGTTAATGCAGCCTGAAGATCAAGCTCTGCCTGAATTTTTATCGCCGACACCTTATCTCCGGCCTCATCAAGCACAAGAGCAATATCTGCCTTGGATTTATTTAAAATATCGGTAATCTTCTTTTCCTGCTCGGTAGATAAATTCAACTTTTCATCCAAAGCAGCAACGCGCGCCTTAATCCGCTCCTGCCTATCTCTCAGCGTCGGCAGCTTGGTTTTTTTGTTTTCCAGCATCTTGGCAAAAATAACGCTACTCGTAAAACAAATAACACAAAGCATCACTACCGCAGAAACTTTATTTTTCATATTGATATCCTTTACGCCGCCGCGATCAGCTTATCCAAAATGCCGAGAATAAATACCATAACAAAGAGCGCAACGGTTTCGGTCATGCCTAATACGATCAAATAATTAGTAAACCCTTTATTAGTTTCACCCATGGCGTCGCAGGCCGACGCAGCGCACTTTCCTTGCCAGTATGCCGAAAGGCCGATGGCCAAACCGCAGAAAGCGCCAATACCCCACGCATACTGTCCCTTTTCCGCAAGCAGGTAAAGCTTATCCATAACAATCTTGCCGTAGATAGTCTGGGTAAGAGGCGCGCCAACAAAAGCAACCAACATAAACGAAGCAGCCTTATTCTGGCTGTAATTTTTTTTCCATGCGCCGATAGCGCTCATGCCCGCGATCCCAGCACCCGCGCCTGAACCACAGGCAGCAAGCGCCAAAACCAAACTCAATCCTAAATCTTTGAATTGACTTACCACGTTTGGATCCATCTTGTTCCTCCCTTTGCTTATGAAGACATTTCTTTAAGCGGCCGATACACAATACCATTCCAGGTAACATTGGCGTGCATTGAAAACTCCAATACATTTAACCGCAAGCCATGGACCAATACCGACATGGGGCCAAGAACAATATTTAACAAGTGCCCCACCACAATAATTAAACTGCCTGCAATAACAGCGGTTACGCCTCTGCCTAAACTAGCTGCCATGGCATTGGTTGTTTCTGCAATGGAAACCCCTGCCAACCCAACAGCAAAAAGCCGGATATAAGAAATAATATCGGAAAGGTTATTCATTAGACCAATCCCAAAACCTGTAGCGGTGAATCCTTCGCCTAAAGATTTTACAATGTTTCTTTGAGGATTAGTAAAAAATAAAACAAAGACAACGCCCAATGCCAAAAGCCATCCTGCAAAAACGGGGAATGGCTGATTCAAAATGAGGGTGCGCGCCAAGAAAAATCCTGTCCACACCAAGCACACCCAACCTATATCTGCCAATGCCGAAGGATGGGGAAATTTAAGCGCAGCCCGCCATGAGTGCGCAATACTAAGATGCACCACGCCAATAGCAAAACAAATCGCTTGCATAGTGAGCGCATCATTTAGCGCAGGCACCAATGGTTTAATACCAATGCTCGCCAGCCACCCCTGGCCAAAAAAAGTGCCTGTTAATAATCCCCACACCATTGCACAGCTGCTCAAGAGATAGAAAAAGAGAAATACGTGTGCGTTGTTCCCCTGCTTGCCTTTCTTCTTTTGAAACCATGCAGTGAGTAAAAAATACGCCAGACCGTAACCTGCATCGCCGATAAGAATGCCGAAAAAGAGGCTAAAAAAAACTAAGAATAACAGACTCACATCCAATTCACGGTACCCGGGGGTTATCCCCAAAAGATTAAAAAGCGGTTTTATCAAAGTAACCCAGCGCGGATTTTTTAAAAGTGTAGGCACGATATCTTCTTCAGAAGGGTCCTGAATAAGCAAACCCCATCGTTTTTTTTGCGCAGCTGCCTCAACCACCTGGATGTCGCTTACCGGAACATAACCAGTCAAATAACTAACCGCGCCTTCCTGCCCCATGCCCGCGAGTGCCTCGTGAAATTCAAGCTTGCTTTCAAAATCCTTGCGCCTTGCGGTAAGAGTTTTACGATAGGCCATATGTTTGCAGATATCATCCTTAATAATCTGCATCATCCTGCCATCTTCATATAAACGAGCGCGCATTGCACTAAGCCCAAGCTTCGGCAAGCTAACCTCTTTGAAGGCAAGCTCGCTATTATCTGACGCAATCACGACACAGTGCGCGATCCCCCCCGAGGTAAACACGACCTTGCAAATTACCCGCCCAGGCACAGTTGCCACTTCCTTAACCGGAATTTCATAGAGCCGCACAAAAATATTCTTTTCGCGTAAACGCACAACGGCATCCGGATCAAAATCGCCCCAGCGTTCCCAATCGCTTATTCTTAACGTTAAGGTGCGTGAATACTCCTCAAGCTGCTCCAAGCGCTTACGCAACTCAATCAGATGATGACAGACAAATTTCCAGTCTGAAGGCGCCTCTTGGCTTTGTTTACCCGCGGCTATCATGAGCCCTGGATCAGCCAATATTGTTTCTGCGTTTGCGATTAACGCGATATCATCGCGCAATTGTTGCACGTGGCTACCCGCAGGAGCCTGATGATGCTCAACGTGTAACACCCCAAGCGTGCGTAATGCAGATATCGTGGGCTCTGCCTCATGCGCCTGCACCAAGATTGAAACCTTCTTCATTGGAACAATCATACCAAAGCCTCTTCCAGCGCAACATCTTCCAATTTGCGCTTAGCGATTTTGCAGCGGCCCACCGCATTAGTCATTTGATCCCCGATATAGATTTTAATCAGCCTGATGGTTTCTTTTGCCTCGGGGATCTTCACCTTCTCAAAAAGATTCACCCGCTGATTAGTGATGCGCAGCTCAACGTGCAAAAGCTGAACCCCTTTCTTGATCAAGCGTATCTCTTCAGCAAGCGCAACCAACCCCCGCGCTGCCTCAATGCCGTTATCAACCCATAAGGGAGTTGTAAATAAATCATAGTCTGCTGTGGGAAACTGCGCATGCTCAAAAAGACCGATATCTAACCCCGCAATGTTTTTCTTCTGCGTCAATACCTGCGTTGCTTCAGTCCAGGAGCGGAAAGCTTCAGGCGCCTCGCTTAATAAACCCGACCAAGACATGACACTTTTCTTCTTTGCCTCAAAAAGGCGCGTTTTCTCTTCAAGAAGCGCTGCTTGATGCATAATCTCCATCTGCAGCTGCTGTTTTTTAAGTTGCAGGGTAGGCAGATACCGTTCATACTGACGCAAGGCATCGCGCTGCCGTTTTAATTCGCCTTTAGTAAATTTAACCTTTGCCATTTTCCTTACTCGCTACTCACTCTTTTGGCCAATATTCATCAATCAGCGCTTGCTTGATTCCTGTTTCTTCCGGCAGAAAACATTCCTTTAAAATATCCCAAGCGCGCTCGAGGGCTTTCTCTAAAGGGATATTAACCTCAAGGGACATCATCTGCTGCTCAAATAATTTCCCATACTTTAATAATTTAGCATCCCAGGGGCTCATTTGAAAACCCATCGCTTGTTTTTCTAAGGTCTCGCGGTAATTCGCGAATAACTGGATCATGGTATCCATGATGGTGCGATGATCGCTTCTGGTTTTCCCGTTAACTTGCTGTTTAAGCCGACTTAAGGAACCAAACGGCTCAATCACTTTATTTTTCAAATAAAACTGCCCTTCAGTAATATAGCCAGTATTATCAGGCACAGGGTGCGTTACGTCATCGCCGGGCATAGTCGTCACTGCCAACACTGTTATTGATCCGGCGGTATCAAAATCAACCGCTTTTTCGTAACGCGCGGCAAGCTGGCTATACAGATCGCCGGGATAGCCGCGGTTTGAAGGAACCTGCTCCATAGTAATGGATATTTCTTTGAGCGCGTCGCAGAAATTCGTCATATCAGTCAACAACACCAATACCCGTTTGCCCTTAAGAGCGAAATCTTCCGCCACCGCAAGGCTGATATCAGGAACCAGGAGGCACTCGACCACAGGATCCGCAGCGGTATGAATGAAAAACACGCACCGCGTCAATGCGCCATTTTCCTCAAGCGTGTCGCGGAAAAATAAATAATCATCATGTTTAAGCCCCATCCCGCCTAAGATAATAATATCTATTTCAGCCTGTATGGCGATACGCGCGAGCAATTCATTATACGGTTCGCCTGCAATGGAGAAGATCGGCAATTTCTGGGATTCAACCAAAGAATTAAATACGTCGATCATGGGGATACCCGTGCGAATCATCTTGTCAGGAACAACGCGTTTAACCGGATTAACCGGCGGTCCTGCGATATCAATCATGTTATCAGAGAGCGCCGGGCCGCGGTCAAGAGGCAGGCCGCTTCCATTAAAAATTCTGCCTAACAAAGACTCACCTGTTGCAATACGCATGGGACGCCCAAAGAACCGTACCGCATCGCCAGTGGAAATGCCGCGACTTCCAGCAAAAACCTGCAAATACACCTTGGCACCATCAAGACGAATTACCTGAGCCAGCGATATTCCTCGACGAGTAGTTACCTGGGCAATATCATTGTTGCCAACGCCCTCTGCCTCAACCGTAATAACGTCTCCGGCGATTTGAATGATATTAGTATATACCTTACTCATTGCCACTACCCTCTCTTTTACTTTTTTTCGCATCGAGAAACTCGCGCATTGCCTGCTCGGCGCGTTTAGCTTCTGGAGAATCCCACGCAGCAGAATTCCATCCCTTGCATTGCTGGGTCAGCTTCTGAAAAAATGAGCGCGCTTCTGCTTTGTCCTTAAACGTAAAATCCGACTGGAGGATATCATAGATAAACGAAAAAACATAACGCTGCCGCCCGTCATCGGTTGCCTCATCCACGGGATCAAAGGCATTTTGCTGCAAATAGGCGGCATCAAGAAATTCGCCTTTAAGATATTCAATAAAATCCTTAAGCGATGTCCCCTCCTCGCCAATAACCTTCATCATTTGCGCAACGTCGTTACTCTTCTTCAAGATAGCATGTCCGCGCGAAGCCTGCCCGGCGTCAATAAAACTGCGGTACTTAGTCCAGCTGATCAACGGATCAATGGCGGGGTACTTGCGCGCATTAGAGCGATCCCGCGAAAGACCATGAAACGCGCCGACAACCTTAAGCGTCGCCTGCGTTACTGGCTCCTCAAAATTACCTCCCGCAGGACTTACCGTGCCGCCGATAGTTACTGATCCAAGCGATCCGTCGTAGAGCTTAACCACTCCTGCTCGCTCGTAAAACGAAGCAATGCGGGATTCAAGATATGCAGGAAATGCCTCTTCCCCGGGGATCTCCTCCAGCCGGCCAGACATCTCACGCATTGCCTGGGCCCAACGCGACGTTGAATCTGCCAACAATAACACGTGCAACCCCATCTGACGGTAATATTCAGCGATGGTCACGGCGGTATACACGCTTGATTCGCGCGCGGCAACCGGCATAGAGCTGGTATTGCAGATAATTACCGTGCGGTCGCTTAATGGCTTGCCGGTTCGCGGATCATTAATTGTCGGAAATGTTTTTAACGTTTCCACAACTTCTCCTGCCCGCTCCCCGCAAGCCGCAATAATAACTACATCAATTTCTGCGTGGCGGCTGGTTAATTGCTGTAAAACAGTTTTACCGGCGCCAAAAGGTCCGGGAATGCAATACGTTCCTCCGCGCGCCACAGGAAACAATGAATCGATAATACGCATCTTAGTGACAAGCGGTTCTTGAGGCTTAAGCTTTTCGACAAACGCAGTAATGGGAATCTTTACTGGCCAGCGCTGTTTCATGAATACAGGATAAAGCTTACCATCTTGATCACGCAATTCAGCAATGGGCTGCTTTGCCGTATACAACCCTTTGGCGGCAATACGCGTTACGGTAAGCACCCCTGAACACGTTAAAGGCGCCAGGATACAATGCTTGAAGATCTTTTCTGGCACCACGCCGAGTTTTTCGCCGGGCCTGATGGTGTCGCCAACATTCACCAAGGGTGTGAATTCCCAGGACAGATCATCGGAGAGTGGCGTTTTATATATACCGCGCTTTAAAAAGAAGCCGCACTCTTTTGCCAGTTCAGGCAAAGGATTCTGCAGACCATCAAAAATCTGGCCTAATAATCCAGGGCCTAATTCAACGGATAAAAGCTCATCAGAGAAAATAACCTGCTCGCCAACGGTAAGTCCGGCTGTGCTCTCGTATACTTGTAATTCCGCTAAATTTCCCCGCACCCGGATAACCTCGGCCTTAAGCTGTTCATCGTCATGCAAGAAATAAGCAACTTCGTTTTGCACGACATGCGTGTCCGTGCGCACGGTAATCATGTTGGCGTTAATTTTCGCGATCGTACCTGTTCTTTTCGGTTCCATAGTAACCTCTAAACAATAGTGGCTGAAGGCATGGCGGCCGCAAATAATTTCTGCGCATCTGCACTGCGCACCTGCTCCCAGCGCGTGAGTATCGTGAGTTTTAAACCATACACGAGCAAAGCATCAATATCAAAAAAGTGCCCTCTTCCTAACTCTTCAAGAAATTGCCAACGCTCTCGGTCGAGCAGCTGTTCAGCTTCCAACAAAGAAGGATTACGGCATGCATTTGCCGCCACATGTACAAGAGCTTGTTCAGCATATCCGTCAGCGCGCGCATATTTGAGCGGATCAAGGTGCTTGCGACCGGCGCGAATCCTCACTAACTCATTTTTCAGACGACGGTTAAATGAAGCCCACGCTTGCAAGGTCGGTTGTGCGCCGGCATATTCATGCTCCTTAAGAAGCACCGCTTGCTTTAGGAAGGCTAAATCCCGCTCGGGAAGGCGGTCATGCGCTAAAGCTATAAGCTGATCTGATGACAAGGGAGGACGCGCATCAAAATGCAGCATTGGTAAACTAGACATGAGATAATAATAAAACGACGACATCGTAGAGTATTATTGTAACAGCTCTTTAAGGGCAGGTGATAACTGCGATAAAAAATATTCACTCATCGCCCGATCAGAAAAATCAAAGTGGGATTTTCCAGCATCAAAACTAATAACAAACCCTGCGGTAATATCTTCCCTTGTTTTTAGCGTAACCCCTTGTTTTATTTGCTGTTTTAACTTAGTCAGAAATTCTCCCTTGAGCTTTTCTTCATCTTCTTTACTCACCATGATCACAATCTCTGAAGAAGTAACAGCGCGATACTCACTCATCACCAACTGAGCGATAATCTTAGCAAGCTCCTGCGAGGTCAACGCCTCTTTAACGTTCGCCTTGATAAGCGCCTGCAGCATGGCGGTAATCTCTTGTTTTAAAGAAAGCATGCAATCCCGGGCTGCTTGGCGCAAAGAAACCTTGGCGCTATCCTGCATTTTCGCTACTCTTTGCTCTGCCTCGGCTTCAAGCTGCTTCACTTGAGCTTGCGCCTTCTTGACTATTTCATCAGCTTGTTGTTGCGCCCGCGCTTCAATCTGCCGGGCTCTATCTTCTGCCTGCTGGATGCCCTCTTGTTGAATTTTCTCAATCAATCCTTTAATATCTTCTGCCATAGCAATTCTCCTGTACAGCTTTATTGCAACGATAACAATTTCTTTGCTGCTTGCGCCGGATCAGACGCTTGCAAGATCGGCCTTCCGACGACTAAATAATCGCTTCCGGCCTTTACTGCCTCGCTCACCGTTGCTGTTCTCTTCTGGTCTTGCGCTTGCGAACCTTCAGCGCGAATCCCTGGCGTAACAATAACAAAATCTTTTTTAATATTCTGGCGCAACAACCCTGCTTCGCGCGCAGAGCACACAACGCCATCCAATCCGCAATCTATGCCAATCGAAGCCAGCGTCAACACATCGCTTGAAACGACCTCTTTACTCGTTAATACGGTCACGCCAATAATCAGCGGCCGGGTAACGCTCTGTTTTTTTGACTCATCCTGGGCGGCTGAAATCGCCTGCCGCAACATCTCTTCATCGCCTAAAATGTGCACCGTCAGCATCTTTACCTTAAGGGAAACTGCCTGTCGCACCGCATTAGCCACAGTATTAGGAATATCAAAGAATTTTAAGTCTAAGAAAACTTCTGCTCCTTTGGCGCGGATCACCTCAACTACCTTTGGCCCAAAGGCTGTAAATAAATGGATGCCAACCTTAAAAATCTTAATGTCCGGATACAATAGATCGACAAAGCGCGATACCTCGCCGAGAGAATCAACGTCTAATGCAAGGATAATATTCGGTTTCTGAATGCCTGTGGCTACTTCTTTCATTATGCGCTTAGTTTTCCTATAAGGTTATCTAAGGAACGAAGGTTGTGCTTCTTTACATACCTGGCCAAACCCTCGATAACCTCGATGGTTACCGCTGGTTTGATAAAATTAGCCGTGCCGATACTTACGGCTGTAGCGCCAGCAATGATAAACTCAAGGGCGCTAGAAGCGTCTATTATACCACCCATTCCAATAATGGGTAGTGGAATTTTCTGATACACCTGCCGCACCATATGCACAGCAACCGGCCTTATCGCTGGGCCGCTTAAGCCCCCGGAGATCATCGCAATCCTGGGCTTGCGCGTTGCGCTATCAATGGCCATGCCACTAAGCGTATTGATCAAAGCCAACGCATCAGTCCCAGCATCCGCTGCTGCGCAAGCGATACTCACGATATCCGTTACGTTAGGAGAAAGCTTTGTAATAAGCGTCTTTGTAGTAACACGACGAACAGCCTTAACTACCGCATAGGTAGCGCGGTGATCTTGCGCAATCATACTGGGGACCTGGTTACCCGGGGACCTGGTGACTTTAATGTTCGGGCATGATATATTTAACTCGATCGCCGATACTTCTTTAATACTATCTAATCGTTGCGCCAGCTTAACAAACTCCTGCGGATCTGCCTCAGAGGCAATGCTTACGATAAGTGGAATGCCGAGCTTTTTTAAATAAGGTAACTTCTCTTTGATAAACACCTCGATACCAGGGTTTTCAAGACCTATGGAATTCAACATCCCGGCTGGCGTTTCGCAGGTGCGCGGGGGAAGATTGCCTGCGCGCGGTTTAAGCGTGATCGTCTTAGACACCACTGCGCCCAACTTCTTAAGATCAAGAAAATCAGCAAACTCCTCTGCATAGCCAAAGGTGCCAGAGGCAACCATAACAGGATTCTTGCATACAAGTTTACCTATCTTGACTGACAAATCCATAGCAGTTATGCTCCTTGCAATATCGCGGTACGTAGCGGCGAAACAAGTGATTCCGGGGCACCTTCAATGAGAAGGACCATCTGACCTGCGCGCAAGAGCAGCAACGAACCTTCTTCGGTTTGGTACAAAGCAAGGTGTTCATCCTGGCGCGATTCATCACGCTTAAGCTGCTTGTATTTCTTCTCAATTATTTTTTGATACGCGTCCTTGAATTCTTCGGCGTCGCGCTGACTATCCCATCGGGAGGATGAAACTAAGAGCAGCGCCTGCGTCTGTTGGTTTTCAAGAAGCACGCACTCATCTCCTGCCCAGCCCTCCGACATAACTTTCGCCGAGAGTTCATCAATAAAGTGTTTTCCCACTAAATAAAACGTAAATTCTCCCAGCGTTTCGCGATTAATCTCTTTCCATGCTGTTCCAGCGACAACAGCACAATCCGGCAACGTTACCTTGTGCGGATTATCACGCGCAAGATAATACTTTTCAGGATGCATAATCTGTTCGGTAGAAGTAGGCATATCCTGATAAATACGGTCAACCGCTTCCCACCCGCCCGTATTGACGGCGTGTTGGATAAATTGGCCTCCCCACACATATGGAAACAACATTACTTCTAGAAATATTGCAGGTTTCGATTCCTTGGTCTTGGAGTGCTTGCTATAAGAAAGCATGGAATCGAGGATGAATGAGCGCAACTCAACCTTACGAGGAGATTTATTGGTAGGATCTGCGGCGCGGAAAAAAGCGTCATACATCAAAACGGTTGCTTCGCCTTCTACAATACTGCGCTGGGCCAAGGTATGATCTCCATCCTGAGTCCGAAAAAGCTCTTCAAGCTTTTCCAAGTCAAAATACTGATCTTGGAGCGCATGGATCTCTTCATGCATAACCGTTAGGCTAGGCAAGCCAGGCAAAAACTCCGATAATACTTTTTCAGAAACGTAAATCTTTTTTGTTTTGGTATCATAGTATCCAGCGATATTCTTGGACATCGTCTCAAGCACATCCTTGCCAAAATCCTGCTCGCTCTCAAGCAGGCCCAATCGTTTCAACAATTTCGCATCCGCCGTTAATTGCTGCGCCCCGTATTCCTTTTGGATGGTCATGTTCATATTTTGCTGAATTTGTTCCTGCGATACTTTTTCTACGGTCGGCTTGCTCTTAAACTCTCGTTTGCGCGTTTTGACAATGGCGTTAAAGCCTTCCTGCGCAGTAGCATTGATTGCTTGGTCTTTATCGCCTTTAATAAATGCGTGTACGGTTGACGTCCTTACCCTGGCCTCATCCAATGTTAATCCATCAACGCTTTCAACATCATCACGGGCAAATGTTATCGAACCCCCGCCAATCCCAACCACAACATTTTTTTCGTCAACCTTTTTAAGATAACCGTTTATCTCGCGACCGCTCTTCAGCCGCACCACATCTGCCCAGCACGTATAGAAACATGCTAAGAATAGCAACCCGCCTAATACAACCTTCGAGTGTTTTTTCATGGTATTATTTTCCAAATATCATCTGCCAAGAAACAAAAAGCAGGAAGACCCCAAACAGTCGTTTAAGTAAAGGACCGGGAAGATTCTGCACCAACTGCGCCCCGATAAGCCCGCCAATAAAAAACCCCACGCAGATAAACGCAGCCATGCCTAACTTAACGTTTCCGCTATAATAATATTTGAGCGCGGCCAAAAGCCCGATAGGAGGAATCATAATCGCCAAGGTTGTCCCCTGCGCCTGATGTTGAGTCAGGCCAAACAAATACACCATGGCAGGAATCAATACTATCCCTCCCCCTAGGCCGAACATGCCGCCCAAGACCCCCGCCACTAGACCAAGAAGAACATACAATAGTTCATTCATAATCACCCTCCACATCCTAAAAGCTTGGCTCTATGCACAACACCTTATACTTTTTAAAATCCTTTAATCCGCCCTGGATAAAACTAAGGTTAGTCAGATATTTCATTTTACACCAAAACCAAAATTTATCTTTGGGCTCCATATCAAAATTCCAGCGCACAAAGAGGTACGCATAGCGCCATGTCAAAAGCAAGAAGATGACGGTCAAAACTTTAATAAACAAAGGGGTGAATATAAAACTAAGCGCAAGGCCTGCCAGGAATAACAAGGCATACAAATGCATGAGGTGAAAATTGCCGATATACACAAACCCACGCATAGGCACTGGCAACGTAAAAGAAGGCCCCCCCTTAAGAAACTGAAGCACCACCTGCACTCCTTTACGTTTAACATACTTATCAATCAACGGCAAATGCGCCTGACCATACGTCACCCACACCTTACGCAACGCCTTAATGTCTGCCCGGTGCATATGATCAACTTTTGCTTCCGGAGCAAAATAAAATTTCCATCCCCGCGAGCGCATCTCATAACTCAAATTCATATCTTCGCCAGTTGGCCGCTCCCAAAACGACATGCCTGTCTCTTGTAACGCCTTTCTGCTATAGGCCACATTGCAGGTGCCAAAAAAATACCCTCGATGGCCTGCAATATCCATGGGCGTCGGATCAGCGGGAAAGGGCGGGTAATATCCTTCTTTGATGAATCCATAACGGGGAGAAACCATATTAAATCTAAAATGCTGGCACCACGCCTCAACTAAGTTATGAGGATCAACCTTAAGGGTGAACACCTCTCCGCCTACCGCTGCGATTTGAGCATCGCGCTTAAAATGCCCGAGCATCTCGGTAATCCAATTCGGCGAAGGAGCGCAATCAGCGTCAGTAAAAAATAAATAATCACCCTTAACCACCTCCAGGGCCTTGTTGCGGGCAAAACCCGGAGAAGGACATTGAGGCACTTCGACTAATTTAATAAAAGGGTATTTTTTCTGCCAATCTTTGATGATCTCAATAGTCTTGTCATTCGAACCACCGTCGGCAATAACCCACTCCCACGCATCGCGCGGATAATCAACATGCAGCAAGTATTCAAAGGTTTTTTCGATGGTACGCTCAAAATTCTTTACCGGGATGATGATAGAAACAAAAGGTGTCGCAGTCATCATTAATCCTCCTGGCTTTTTCCGCTTGATGCGAAAAGATTACCTTTACGCCGCAAACGTAAATCCCGCTGCGTCATAAAGCCTTCATCACTCCCACAGAATGTGCTGCGCGTCAAATACGGGTCCTTCTTTGCACACTCGTTTCATGCCAGAGCGCGTAGCAACAACGCAGCCTAAACAGGCGCCGATACCACATGCCATATGCTCTTCCAATGAAACCTGCGCAGGTATATGCGCTTCCTTTGCAAGCCGGGCAACAGCCTTAAGCATAGGATGCGGGCCGCAGGCAAATATAGTCGATGGTCCCCGCAGAAGGCGGGGTACCGGCCGATCCGCTACGGCCGGGTGCGTTTGGTCGATGGTCGACAGTACCTCAGGCAGCAAATCAGTGACGTGTCCCTTAAAACCTTTTGACCCATCATCGGTAGCTACCTTGACTATACAACCTAATTCCAGCATTTCCTTTTCACACAAAAGATGGGTTCTGGTTCTCGCGCCGAGCAACACCAGAATCTTTGATTTAGATTTTTGGCGGCGGAAGGCCGCAAGTTTTTCGGCAAGAAAAACCAACGGCGCAACGCCCATGCCTCCGGCGATGAGAATAGGTATTGCGTCTTGAGTATTGAGTGTTGAGTACGTAAAGCCGTTACCGAGAGGACCGATGATATCGAGGATTTCACCGGGCGCGCGACGGGAAAGCAAACGCGTCCCTTGTCCAACCACCTCGTAGAGCATTTCAATCGTTGACCCGCTTACGCGATGGATACCCAATGGCCTGCGTAACAATGGTTCTGCGGTTTCACTAACGCTCACGTTAATAAATTGGCCTGGTTGAGCAAGCTTGGCTATTGCGGGGGCCTTAAGCACACAGCGCCAATACGCCCCACCCATGTTGATATTTTTCTGTATCGTTGCCGCAAGTTGCATCATGACACCCTTTGCTCCTTTGTTCTCCTGTTGAGCCACCACACAAAGAGTGAAAAACAACAAATAACCGCTAAGAAAAGCGCTGTTTGCCAAACGAGCCCTTGCCATCCCTGTATAACAACAACCCCCCACATTTTTACCAAAAGCACGCCAAGCAGCATACTTGAGATGGAGATCGCTTCTTTTTTGAGCCAAGGCGCCTGCAGAGGCAGATATTGAACAATATCCTTTTTCGCCATGCCGGCAAAAGAGGGCATCAGGCGCGCGACAGAACGACGATAGCGCGGATATTCATCGGGAAACGAAAGTAACAAATGTTTTTCTTCCTGCGCTATTAATACCGTATAGCGCACAATAAATACTACGAGAAAAACACACACCATCCACCAATTAAACAAAAACACCACCACTCCCACCCCCACTAAGACAATCCCTAAATACATCGGATTGCGCACCAGCGCATACGGACCTGTCTTTAGTAATGTATTTCCCCCTCGAGAAAACGTCGCTTTATACCCCCGCGCAGAAACACGCACAATCTGCCCCAAAAGCATTAAACTTAAGCCCCCCATGCTGATGGCCGTTTCAAGCGCAGTGCCTGTTGCCGGCCGCAGAAAAAACCAGGGGAATATAAATACCGTGATAACAGCCAGCGCGATAATTAAACCGTTGCCTTGGATTCTTTTTTTCATAACCTAGTGCTGACACCTTGGGCAAAAATATGTTCCCCTGCCTCCAAGGACAGTACGTAAGATTTTAGATTTACAAACCGGGCAGGGTTTTCCTGCGCGATCATACACGCGATGATACGCGACATAACCGCCTGGTTTTCCAGAAAGCCGCACATACTCATCAACCGAGGAACCGCCGTAACGGATAGCTTCCTTTAAAACAGTATTAATCGCCGCAAACAATGCGGCTTTTTCTTTTTCGCTCAACGTCTGCGCCACCCGCCCAGGATGAATCCCGGCACGGAAAAGCGCTTCTGCTGCGTACAAATTACCAATGCCGGAGATAAATGTTTGATCCATCAGCAGCGGCTTGATCTTACTCTTTTTTGCCGCAAGCATCTGATTAAACTGCTCTTGGCTTAATACAAAGGGTTCAGGGCCGAGTTCCTGAACAAATTTTAATTGACGCCAGTCATCGAGCAAGCGCAGCTCCGCAAACATGCGCTGATCATTAAAATCAAGCGTTTTACCATCGGAAAGATGAAAAACTATACGGCTCTTTTCTCCTGTGCCAGGATAAATCAATTGCCCAGTCATCTTCAGATGGATCGTTAAGGATTTGCCATTGGACAGTTCCAAAATCAGCACCTTAGCTTTGCGTAGCACGTTCTGGATTGTTGCGCCCTCCAAGCCTTTCTTAAACTGCTTGACGGACGGCTCACGCACTACCAGCGGATGCCGCACACAAACCTCGGTGATAGTCTTATGCACAATGACGTTACTTAATTCGCGCTTTAAGGTTTCAACTTCAGGAAGCTCTGGCATGTCGTCTTTTCGTTATTTTTGCGCGCTGAATGCGACCATGATAGCGCTGAAGTGACGTCACCGATAAATCTTTTTTTGCCAACGCCTCAATACCATTCACCGTTGCCTGCGCGCCAGAGATAGTCGTCGTATAGGCGACGCCATAGCGAATCACTTGCGAGCGTATCTTGATTTCGTCCTCGCGGGGAATCCTTCCCGAAGGAGTATTAATCACCAGCTGAATCTTACCGTCCTTCATTAAATCCAAAATATTAGGCCGACCTTCGGTAATCTTGGGAAGAATCTTAACGGGAATGCCCGCCTTAACCAATGCGTTGGCGGTACCGACCGAAGCAACGATTTGGAATTTCAAATCGTGCAGCTTTTTGGCCACAAAAACAATAGCTCGCTTATCCTTATCCCTGACCGAAATAAAGACGCTGCCCTTGCGCGGCAACATTTGTCCGGCAGCGAGCTGGCTTTTTACATACGCCCGACCAAAATCATTATCAATGCCCATGACCTCCCCGGTTGATTTCATCTCGGGTCCCAAAATAATATCGACCCCGGGAAAACGACTAAAAGGAAAGACAGATTCTTTAATCGCTACATGCTTTGGTATGTATTCCTGCGAGAATCCTAATTCCTTGAGTTTTCTACCCAACATGATCTTGGTGGCAAGCTTAGCCAGCGGAACGCCGATAACTTTTGAAACAAAAGGCACGGTCCGCGACGCGCGCGGGTTCACCTCAAGCACATACACCAAATCATCCTTAACAGCAAACTGGATATTCATCAGACCAACGATACAAAGTTCTTTCGCCATGCTATAACTTGCCTCGCGAACCTTGCGCAGGATATCGGCGGACAGCGTAAACGTAGGCAATGCCATAGCAGAATCTCCGGAATGAATGCCTGCCTCTTCGATATGCTCCATGATACCGCCGATAACAAACGTTTCCCCGTCGCCTATAATATCAACATCGACCTCAAGGGCGTCCTCGAGAAATTTATCAATCAGTACGGGGTGTTCCCCAGAGACCTCTGCTGCCTCACGAATAAACCGCTCAAGCGTGCTTTCATCATACACAATCTCCATGGCCCTACCGCCTAATACATACGAAGGCCGCACCAAAACAGGATAGCCAATCCTGCGGGCAACCTCTTGCGCTTCACTAAAGGTAAACGCTGTGCCATTCTCCGGCTGCAACAAATTTAGTTTATGCAGCATCTGTTTAAAGCGCTTACGATCTTCTGCTATATCAATACTATCTGCGCTTGTTCCTAATAAACGAACCCCTGCCCGACGCAAAGGAACGGCTAAATTAAGAGGCGTCTGCCCGCCAAACTGCACAATCACGCCCATCGGTTTTTCAAGCTCAATAATATTCATAATATCTTCGAAGGTCAGCGGCTCAAAGTACAAGCGATCAGATGTATCGTAATCGGTTGAAACCGTCTCCGGATTACAATTCACCATAATACTATCAATTCCTTCTTCATTTAACGCAAATGCAGCATGACAACAACAATAATCAAATTCAATCCCTTGGCCAATGCGATTAGGCCCACCTCCCAGGATGAGGACTTTCTTGTTTTTACCGGGGTGTACTTCTTGCATTCTCGTAACGTGGGTTACCTGTTTTTTCACGCGTTTTCCTTTTTGCCATTCATTTTTACCAATAAACCTTCAACAAGGGCAACCGCCTTATCAACAGTGTCTGCCGTTATCACGCCAGGGATATCCCAAGAGTTAAGACTAATAACGGGTATATTAAACTGTAAACAATACGCAATTTCAGAAAGCGTACCTGCTTCACCAGGAAGAGCCACAACCACATCCCCGCTTTTAACAACAAGCACATTTCTTGCCAAACCCATGCCGGTAGGAATAGCGATATCGACAAACTCATTGGCATCGGCCTTGTCATAACTGGGTATAATACCTATGGTTGTCCCTCCTCCAGCTTTAAATCCTTTACAAACCGCCTTCATTGTACCACTTAATCCACCTGAAATTAGATAATCTGCCACTTTTGCTAGCTTTTTGCCTAATTCATGGGATAAATGCTCCACTTCATCCGTACAAACCCGACCACCAATAACACTAACAGCTTTTTTGTACATATACCCTCTTATTCACATTCAAAACATTACTTACTGCATTAGGTTACAATTACTTTGCGCCTGGACAGAATCGAACTGTCACACATGGCTCCGGAGGCCATTGCCCTATCCGTTGGGCTACAGGCGCGCTATATTGATTCCTTGATTGTTGAAAGAACATACGCCCGGTCTTTAACGTGCGCTTGGCGAAAACATAATTTTCTAAAATTCGTCACTCCCTTGCGAGCGAGTGCTTCTTGCATTAAGCGCAAACAACGGTCCATGCCGCTGCCTCCGGAAGTACAAAATAAAATTACTTCTTTGCCTGTTATGCCTGAACATCGTTCTAGATAGGTCTTGACTGCGGGTGTTGGGCCAAACGCCCAGACCGGCGTGCCAATGCATACGCAATCGTACCCTGAAACATCAAATTGCATATCTTCTATGCGCGCCTTAACATCGCTAAAAGCCCGGTGGCCTTGTTTAAAAAAATTCGTGGATTCATCCAGCGCCTTAATCTCAATAATCTCAACCGCGCCCTTTTCCGCCATTAACCCTTTTAAAAGATGCGCGACGGTTTTAGTCGTGCCGCTATAAGAATAATATACAATCAGGCTCTTCACCCAACGTTCCTTTCTAAAATAAACTTAACTGTTGCTCTTCCTTTGCATCCGGGTGCTCCTCATCAAGCACAGAGATAATGCCATATTCCCCATCATAGCCTGCCAGCACTTTTACCTTGCCTTCACGCATGCGCAACACTCCCGCGGCTATGCGCGGAGGTAACCCTTGCAATAATTCATCTGGGGTGGCTTTAAGGAGGATATCAAATTCGGTGCCAAATTTAGCGACACAAGAACGATATTCGCGTTCCACACCAACAGAATTTTTTCCCACTCCTTTTGTTTCGGCAATGATTTCATCAAGAGGAATTAAACTTTTAAACGGAATCGCGTTTGTCGGAACATACCCCAGGGGTCGATCGGCAAGCTGCTCAACGCGGTTCATGACTCCCACGGTCACTGCCTTGCCGCATTTAGGGCAGCGCCCATTATGCTGCTTGGTTTCTTGGGGCGATAAACGCACATTGCAAAGGCGGTGCCCATCAAAATGGTATTTTCCTTCCTCAGGAAAGAATTCAAGGGTGTGCAAGAATTTCTTTTTATCTTTGGTTTGCAAGGCCTGACGGATCGCCTGGTACGACAAATCGCAGTTAAAGACATTTGCCTCGCGGCCGATTTTCGCTGGCGAATGGGAATCGCTATTAGAGATCAAGCTAAAACGATCGAGGGCGCTCAAACGCCAATTCATCGCCGGGTCGCTTGATAGCCCGGTTTCCAAAGCAAAGATTTTTTGCGTTTGGTCTTCAAAACAATCTTCGATCTTGTCAAAACCCGACATTGAGCCAAACAAAGAAAACCAGGGCGTCCAAATATGTCCGGGGATCACCATGCAATGCTCATCGATATCAAACACAATACGCGCAATCTCCCGCGCATCAAGGCCAAGGATCGGCCGCCCGTCACTGGCAAGATTGCCATAGCGGCTTAAGGTCGCATTAATGCTATCGGCGGTTTTAAACGAAGGGCAGAGGATCAAATTGTGGATCCGGTATCCTTTGCCGCGTTTTGAATAAATACTGCTGATCTCAGCACTTAATATAAAATAAATATCCTTATGCTTGAACAAGCCGTTGCCTGCATCGTCAAGCGAACGCTTAAGCTCCTCAAGCCACAGATGGTGAGTGAAATCACCCGTGCCCATCAACGTTATGCCTTTAAGCTTTGCGTGCTCAGCAATATGCGCAATATCCATATCACGGCTAGTGGCGCGCGAATATTTTGAATGAATGTGAAAATCTGCGATGAATTCCATAGCCCTTTTTAGCTTCGCTTACTCATTGCGTTGCTTAATGTTTTGCCTCTGATACATAATTATCTGCAAGAAATTGCTCTCGCATGTTTATATTAAAACACGGCCGGTATTGTGAAACGTGCTGAAACAAAAGAAGTAACGCGAAACTGCTTAGCAAGATGTGCGCAATCGCAGGTGTTGGGGCGAGGCGTACACCACGTTACCACTGCATACCGTAAACCCAACGCGCCCCTTCACTGTTGTCCCCAGAAATGCCGAATTTTTAGATTTAGAAATCAGCGATTCCTTGTCAACGGTCCATTGCTCGTCGGGAAACACCACGGCGACATCAGCATCAGCGCCAACACGCAATGTCCCCTTAGGGATCCCGAGGATTTGCGCGGGACGCACGCACAAAAGGTTAACTAGTTGTTTCCAATCAATGAAACCACGGTCCAGTAACTCGGTGAGGCTTACGCTTAATTCTGTTTCTAGTCCCACCACGCCAAATTCTGCCCGCTCAAACTCAATATCTTTTTCGTTTTCTGTATGCGGGGCATGGTCTGAAGCAATAACATCAATTATACCACTTTTTAAAGCCTCTTTAATACTTTTTACATCCTCTGCGGTGCGTAAGGGTGGATTCATTTTCAGATTAGTATCATAACTTGCCAGCTTCGTTTCATCAAGGGCAAAGTAGTGAGGAGCAGTTTCCGCGCTGACAGGCAAACCTTTCTTTTTTGCCGCGGCAATTAAAGCCACGGATTCCTTACAGCTGACATGAGCAATATGCATGCGACATCCGGTTTTTTCAGCTATTCTGATGTCGCGCTCAACTCTTTTGTATTCAGATTCTTTGGCAATGCCGCGTAATCCTAATTTGGTTGACATAAAACCAAGGTTTACCACACCGTGATTGGATAACGAGCGATCCTCGCTATGGCATATCACCAACATGTTATTTTCGCGGGCTTCCTCGCACGCCTCGACCATAAGCGCGTCATTATCCACTGATGACCCATCGTCGGAAATGGCCACCACGCCTGCCTTTTTTAATGCGTTGGAGTCAGTAAGAGTTTCGCCTTGTCGGTTATGGGTAATCGCTGCGCTCATAAAAACATTAACCTGGGCTGTTTCCTTACAGATTCCTTTTAATAGCTCAATATGTTCCCAGCTATCCATACAGGGCGACGTGTTAGGCATGGCCAATACGCTGGTTACGCCACCCTTGGCTGCTGCCTGCGTGCCAGTCTTAACTGTTTCCTTATCCTCTCTGCCCGGCTCGCGCAAATGCACATGCATATCCACCAGGCCGGGGATCACGACCGCGCCTGCCGCATCAATGATTTCCGCTTTATCTGATACTATATTCTTGTCAACAGCAACAATTGTTCCTTGATCAATAAGAATATCCCGCTTATCATCAACGTTATTTGCCGGATCGATCACCCTGCCATGCTTAATCAGTAGTTTCATCTTTTTTTTCATTTCCTTGAGCTACCAAAAATAGCACTGCCATCCTTACCGCAATGCCGTTAGTGACTTGCTCCAAGATCACCGAGTTTTCCCCATCGGCGACATCGCTTGCTATTTCAACCCCGCGATTAATCGGCCCGGGATGCATAACCAGGATATTTTTCTTCGCTTTTTTTAAGCGCTCAGCAGTAATGCCAAAATGTTTAAAATATTCTAATTGTTGCGGAAATGCGTCTTTTTCATCGCGCTCAAACTGCATGCGCAATACGTTGACTGCGTCGGCCTTCGCCAATGCCTCATCAATATTGTGAGTAACCTCAGCCCCCATGGCTTCGATGCCGACCGGGATGAGCATTTTTGGAGCGCAGACTGTCACATGCGCCCCCAGCTTGGTTAAGCCCCAGATGTTGGAACGGGCCACGCGCGAATGCGCGATGTCGCCAACAATACTTACCCTTAAACCTTCAATACCCCCGAGTTTTTCTTTCAGGGTAAAAATATCCAAAAGCGCCTGCGTAGGATGTTCATGCCAACCATCACCGGCATTAACCACACTCAAGTTAACATGCCGGGCAAGCATGGCTGCTGCGCCTGAACAATTATGCCGCATCACGATAATATCAGCCTTGAGCGCTTGAATATTCAGGCCAGTATCAACCAGTGTTTCGCCCTTACGCACGCTCGATGTCTCCGAAGCGATATTAATCACATCGGCTGACAAGCGTTTCGCCGCAACCTCAAATGAAACGCGGGTCCTAGTTGACGGCTCATAAAATAAATTCACCACGGTCTTGCCGCGCAACGCAGGAACTTTCTTAATCTCGCGTGTCGACACTTCTTTAAAAGAATCCGTGGTGTTCAAGATAAGCTCAAGCTCATCCTTGCTTAGATCTTCTAAGCCTAATAAATCTTTTCGCGTCCACAGCGTTTCCATGCTATTCTTTCTCGACGATAACTACTTCGTCTTGGCCTTCAGCCTCCTCAAGATGGACCTCAACTGTTTCTTGCGAGGCTGTAGGAATGTTTTTACCCACATAATCTGCGCGCAAAGGAAGCTCGCGATGCCCGCGGTCTATCAACACTGCTAACTGGATTGTCTTGGGTCGGCCAAAATCGATTAAGGCATCGAGCGCGGCGCGGATAGTGCGACCGGTAAACAATACATCATCAACCAAGACAAGCTGTTTATCATTGATATCAAAATCAATTTCGGTCTTATGCACCACCGGCTGGGCAGCGACCAGAGTCAAATCATCGCGGTATAACGTTATATCAAGGATGCCAACCGGCACTTCCCGGCCTTCTATTTTTTTGATACACTGCGCAAGCCGCTGCGCAAGGTACACGCCGCGGTTACGAATGCCCACTAAACACAAATCTTCAGTGCCCTTGTTTTTCTCAAGAATTTCATGGGCGATGCGCATGAGGGCGCGGCCGATTGCTTCCTTATCCAATATCTTTGATTTTTCTTTCATCCAAGATCCTTATTTTATTCATCCTACTCCTCGCCTTGGTTCTGCGAACCAGGCTCGTAAGTTTTTCGCAGACGCCGTGCCTTTGGCTATCTTTACCGCATGTCTCTCTCGCAGATTTCTTAAAAATCTGATTGGGACTCCTACTCCTCGCCTTGGTTCTGCGAACCAGGCTCGTAAGTTTTTTGCAGACGCCTCAACATGTATTATCGGTGGGCTACACGTTACGTTGCGCGTTCCGCGCTGCCGTAACGTGTCTGCTCAATAAAAATACCCTTGGTGGAATTACCAAGGGTTATTAGTATATAACGTTGCTTTTATTTTCATTGGAGTAACCTTGCCGGCTTCTCAAGAGCCAGCTTAAAGGTCCTTTCTAGTGAAGAATATACCACGCATCATGCGGCTTGTCAAGACGATCTTTTCTTCAAATCCTCCAATCGCTGCTTCATCTTTGCCTCATGCCCCATGTCAGTGGGTTTGTAATACGTTACTTTTTTGCGGGTGTACTTCTGATGCACATAATGATCTTTATAGTCGTGGGCATACTGGTAACCTGTTCCGTGCCCTAACTCTTCAGCGCCTTTGTAGGAAGCGTCTTTTAGATGATCCGGCACTTCTTGGACAATTCCTGTAGCCATATCTGCCATTGCTTTATCGATAGCCAAATAACTTGCGTTTGATTTGGGCGCGCAGGCAACATAAATTGCTGCTTGGGCCAACGGAATTCTTGCTTCCGGCATGCCCACAAATTCTGAAATCTGCAAGGCTGCATTTGCTAACACCAGCGCCAGAGGATCAGCATTGCCTACATCTTCAGCCGCACAGATACAAATCCGACGGGCAACAAAACGCGGGTCCTCCCCGGCATACAACATTTTCGCCATCCAATACACCGCCGCATCAGGGTCAGATCCGCGCATGGATTTAATAAAGGCCGATGCGGTGTCATAATGGGCGTCTTCATCTTTATCATAGACAACGGGTTTTTTCTGGATTGACTCTGCGGCTGCCTCTAATGAAAACATTACCGCGCCATCCTTTGCGGGAGCCGTTGTTAACACCCCGATCTCCAAAGCGCTCAATGCCCGTCGCGCATCTCCCTCGCATGATTGCGCGAGAAACGCCAACGCCTTAAAATCAGCCTTTACGTTCACATTGCCTAACCCTCGCTCTTTATCATTGAGCGCGGCAGTCAGGATTGCAATAATATCTTTTTCGGTGAGTGATTTTAATTCGCAAACCAACGAGCGGGATAATAACGGTGCGGCTATGGAGAAAAAGGGATTGTGCACGGTTGCGCCGATAAGGATAGGGTTGCCCTCTTCCACATCAGGCAACAAAACATCTTGCTGAGCCTTGTTAAAGCGGTGAATCTCATCAATGAACAAGATGGTTTTCTTGGCAGTGTCTTGGAATTTACGCTTAGCTAAAGCAATGGCCTTGCGCAACTCCTCAACATTTGATGTCGTGGCGTTTAAAGGAACGTAGTGTGATTTTGTCGTATTGGCAATACACCAGGCAAGTGAAGTCTTGCCGCAACCAGGGGGGCCAAACAACACTAGAGAGCTAAGTCGGTCCGCCTCGATTGCCCGGCGCAATAACTTACCCTTACCTAAAATATGCTGCTGGCCCACGAGGGTATCAAGCGAAAACGGACGCATGCGCACGGCAAGGGGGAGATTACGAGAAGATTCTTTATTTTCGGTTTTAAATAAATCAGAAGGTTGGATAGACATGCGGTATTATTTCGCACAGCAGTGCGCACGTGCCGATCCGATACGGCACGGTGCTGGCCCAACAATTTACTCCTCGCCTTGGGTTCTTAAAGAACCAGGCTCGGAGTTATTTCGCAGACGTCGTGCCTTTGGCACGACTACAACTTACGTCGAAAACTTTTGCACCAATACTCGTAAGTTGTCTGCTCAATAAACAAATAATCCCCGCAATAGTGCCGTTGGAAAGGATATACTGAACCATCTGGTTACAGGTGGGCGCCTCCCTTTAAAGCCAAAGCTAATAAAGGAGTGTCGGCTCCCAAACTATTAGTGTTGGTTCACTAATTATCGGTTTTCCAACGCGCACCGCAGGGATATAGCAAAGAACTAATTCCATTTTAAGTTTACCATATCACCTGCCTGCTGTCAATAAGTAGTAGAGTTTATAAGGGCGAGCGGGGGAATAGTATACCGTTTAACACCTTACCTGATACGCGCGCCAAAGCGTTTGGACAATAGATCAGCCAGTGATACCATGAGAGGATTAATTTCGCTTTCGGTCAAGGTGCGGTTATGGGCGCGAAACAAGCATGAAAACGTTAAGCTGCGCTGCCCGGATGGAATTTGCTTTCCTTGATAATAATCAATAATACGGACCTCTTGCAAGAGTAACCCGGCACTCTGTTGCACTGCCAAAAGCATCTCGGCAGCGCTTGTCTGTTCAGACACCAAAACACTGATATCTCTAGTGATACCGGGAAATACAGGCAAGGAAGAGATTTTTTTCGTAAGCGTAGCTAAAGGCAACAATCTGCCAAGATCAAGTAACGCAACCACTACCTGATTATTTTTTATCTCAAACAATTCCAGCTCGTTTCGTTCTAGTTGCTGCAATCTGCCAATAGTTTTTCCTTGGGCGCTCAACGTGATCGCATTACCATCGTCATATTGAAAACCATATGAAGCAATGCCTAACCGTTGCAATAAGCTCTCAACAATTCCCTTTAGATGCAATAACCCGAGCTCTTCCTTAATAAGGCCGGCGCTTAACAAAAGCGAGCGCGTCCCGCACAAAAGAATCCCAAGCTCCATGGATTCTTGAGGGCCGTTGCGATCTTCACAAAAAATATCGCCTGCCTCAAAAAGCATCACCGCATCCTGTTTTTGATTAAGATTAAAGGCGGCACTCTTCACCAAGCCCGGGATCAAGCTAGTCCTAAGCGCTTCCTGATCTTTGCTTAAAGGATTGGCCACGACTATGGGCTCTGCCTCAACAAAGCGATGCGCAGTTTGACAATCGGTAAGGCTATAGGTGATTGCTTCATTCAGGCCTAAGCCAACAAGCGTGTTCTTTATCAAGGCAACCAAATCTTTAGTATCAGGCGCAGAGCGTTGAGGCGTTACCTGCGGCAGAGTCGCAGGAATATTTTCAAATCCGTAAATTCTGGCGACCTCCTCAACCACATCAACATCGCTGCGCACATCCGCTCGATGCGACGGGACGGTGATCTGCAGCGCGTCCTTACCCCTCGCAGAAACCGAAAAATTAAGCCAGGTAAGGATATTTTTTATGGATGCAGCCGGAATCGTAGTGCCCAACATCGTATTCAAACGATCCACGCTCACAACCACCCGGTTTTTACGAATTACTGGGCTCCCTGCCTGTTGGACTGCGCAAAGTTTTCCACCGCAATGTTCAAGGATTAGCGCAGTAGCGCGCGCCGATGCCTCAAAAACAGTACCGCAATCAACGCCGCGCTCAAATCGATACGCAGCCTCACTTTGCAAACCCAACTTTTGCCTACCGCGACGCACCACAACCGGATTAAAGACCGCTCCTTCAAGCAAAATATTCGTAGTTCTTTCAGTTACTTCTGTATCTTTGCCTCCCATAATGCCCGCAATGGCTACCGGCTTTTTCTCATCCGCAATTACCAAAACCTCTTGATATAATGGCCGCGGCACTGCGTCAATAGACACTATCTTCTCGTTACTCTTTGCTTTGCGCACCATAATAACGCTGCCCTCAAGCGTATCCATATCAAAAGCATGTAAAGGCTCCCCCAACTCAAACAAAAGGTAATTAGTGATATCGACGACATTGTTTACGCTACGGCAACCCACGAGTTCTAATCTTTTCTTCAGCCACTCTGGCGACGCACCAACCTTAACTCCCTGAATTATTTTCGCCGTGTAAAGTGGACAATCTAATTTATCTTCGATTTTAATGGAACATATTTCTTTCCTTTGACCTGACGACCTGGTGACCTTGCGACCTGGTGACCGCTTTATTGTTTTTCCTGTAACTGCCGCCACTTCGCGCGCGATTCCCACAACACTTAACCAATCCGGCCGGTTCGAGGTAATCTCTATCTCAAAGATAACATCGCCCTCTGCCTCCTCAAGAGACACAACTTCTAAGCCTGCCATAGTCAATTTCTCGGCCAGCTCCCGAGGAGCGATGCGTATATCCACAAAATCTTTAAGCCATTGATAGGTTACTTTCATAGCGTTTTCTGTTCCATCGCCGGAACTAAAACTCTACCCGGCGCTTTAAAACTGCCTTAAAAATCTCAAATCATTTTGGTACAGCAATCGAATATCGTGAATGCCATACTTAAGCATTGCAATACGATCTACGCCCATACCAAAAGCAAAACCGGTGTACGTGTGCGCCGGATATCCTACATGCTTAAATACATGAGGATGGATCATTCCTGAACCAAGGATCTCCAGCCATCCTTTTCTGCCGCACGCAGAACATCCTTTGCCTTTGCACATCATACAAGAAACATCAACTTCGGCTGACGGCTCGGTGAAAGGGAAAAAATGCGGCCGAAATCTTGTTTGCACATCATTACCGAAAATGGCCTTAGCAAAAACATCCAAAACACCCTTAAGATCAGCAAAGGTAATTTGCTTATCAACTAAAAAACCTTCGATCTGATGAAACATATATGAGTGGCTTGCATCAGTTGCGTCTGGCCGATAGACTTTTCCCGGGACAACAACCGCTAAAGGAGGCTTACGCGCCTTCATCACGCGTATCTGCACCGGAGACGTGTGGCTGCGCAATAGGCGCCTGTCGCCTGTCTCCCGCCCCTGACCGGCAACATGAGCTGATGGCGCAAGATAAAAAGTATCAAATGCCTCGCGCGAAGGATGCTCCAGAGGAATGTTCAATCCGGTAAAATTATTCTCCTCGGTTTCAATCTCCGGGCCTTCAACCACAATAAAGCCCATCTGCTTAAAAATAGCGCAGATCTCATTGGTCACCTGCGTCAGAGGATGTAATCGCCCAAGCTCTTGGGCAATCCCTGGCATGCCAATATCAACGCGGTCTTTTGATATTGCTTGCGTCTTGCCTGCAATCTGTTTTTCTTTTTCCGTCAGCAAAACCTGAATAGCCTGCTTAAGTGCGTTCACCTTTTGGCCAACAACAGCTCGTTCCTGCACCGGCATAGTGGGAATCGTGGCAGTAAGTTGCGCAAGCGCACCTTTTCTTCCCATGTATTTAATACGCAGCGCCTCAAGATCTTCTAACGAAGCTACATGGCTAATCTCTGTTTCTATTTGGTTTTTAAGCGCGTCAATATCCATAGTAATAAAAGAAACACTCCTAGCCCTAAAGCAAGATTTGTTTTATCCGGGCTAAGCCTGCGCGACAGCAGCCTGCCGTCAGTGATTTTTTGCACTGCCTGCGCGTGTATATCAAGATCGCCTCCATGCTCAAGGCAAGCGCGGTTAAATAAGCCCGTAACCTCAATGATATCGCCTTTACTTTTATAACTACCGGTCAATGCTATGATTTGGGTTAACGTGCGCGGCATCCATACCCCTATTGCTACTGCGCCATCATGCACATTCACCCAAGCAAAATCTTTGCGCGCCATAACGTCGCCAATAACTTCTCCGCGAAAGGTAACGGTTTTACCATCGTAAGCCTTAGCCTGCGAGATTAATTGCTCGGCAGAAAGAGGCTGGGCGTATGTCGTACAAGTGCAACATGCAAATAGCAACATACAACATGACAATTCAAAAATAAATATTTTTGCATTTTTGTTTGTCATCGTTTCCCCTTGATCGCAGCAACAAAAAACCCAATTAAGGTAAACACGGAAACAAATTCAAGCCTGCCTGCCCACATCTGAATAATATAGGTAATCTTCAATGCTGGCGGCATAGCAGTAGTGGTGATGCCACAGGAAAGTCCAACATTAGCCGCAGCTGACGTAGATTCAAATAAAGCATCGAGAAAAGGATAACCAAACAACATACCCATGGCTGCTCCCACTCCATACAATCCTAAATAGGACACGGTAATGCCAAGGGCTGAACGAGCCAAAGCATCATTAAGAAAAACCTCTCTAACGTGATGGAATTTCTTTATTACTATTGCTTGATCGGGAAGCATAATGCGCTTAATATCCTGCGTGATCGCTTTACAAACAATACCCAAACGAAGCATTTTTATGGCGCCCGTGGTCGAACAGATACTGCCGCCTAAAGCCATTGCCCCGATAATGGCGACAAGCGCTACATGATTCCACTCACGGATAAACTGCGCGGCATATATAGTTTGAAACCCTGTCCCCGTGTGAGCGGATAAAAGCTGATAGAAGCCTTTGCGAAACAATAACCCTGCCCCCTGGTAAGCATTGATTTGTGTTAACCCAACAGCAACAATACTAAAAAGAATCAATATGGAGGCAAAGAGAAAAATGGTTTCAATATTCTTAAGTATCTCCTTACGATTCCCGGCCCAAATATGATAGTGCAATCTAAAATTAATTGCTCCTAAAAGCATGATAACTGCTGTCACCGCCTCATAGGCAAAGCTGTGATAATACAATATGTTCTGCGACTGCGGCGCAAATCCTCCGGTGTCAAAAGCAGCCATAAATACGCAGATCCCGTGAAAAAAAGCGTTGCTTGCTTGCATACCGCCAAGCACTCCAACAATGCCAAGGGACAGAGTCCCTAGAACCAAAAAAGTCAGGCTTACCAGCCAAATAAAGCGCGACGTATGAATAACATTGGGATGAATCCTCTCATCCCTCGCCTCGCCGACATACATCCTAAAAGCGCCAGAAAAACCCTTGACCAAGAACGATAACGCCACAATAACAACGCCCTGGCCGCCGATAAACATTATCAAATGCCGCCAAAGGTTGTGCGCTAATGACATGTGATCAATGTCTTGCGCCAACACAAGACCGGTAGTCGCAAGCCCTGACATAGTATCAAAACATGCGTCAAGATACGATAGCCAGTGTCCGCTTAAATACAAAGGAATGGCACCTAATACCGTTGCGACAAGCCATGCCAACGCGACAACGATCATGCCCTGCATCCAGGTTAGCTCTTTCTTGGTGATACAAACTTTTGTCAAGAGCAAACCTACGCTGACAGTTATTTCTAAAGCAATAAGGAAATCAAGGGAGGGGTTTAATTCTCCGGCGAGTAATCCCATAGCTAACGGCACCGCCATGGTCACGCCGAGGCCAATGATGATTTTCCCTAAATAATATCCGATATTCTGGGCATCTTGGAGGCGGGGCTTAAGAATCATGATCGAAATAATACTATGAAGCGAATGATGAAACCAACGATAAATGCCGACGCCATAATCGCCAAAGCATACAATACCTCAATTGAAATGCCGAGCGCAATATTGCGAATTAATTTTATCTTCATTAGATCTTACCCACCAATAGGCTCAATAACTGTGGCTCATTGCCAACCATGGTAAGGGCAATAATATCATCGCCGGACTGAAACATCGTATTGCCTTTTGGCACAATGACTTCCTCGCCACGTAAAATCGACACCAACACAGAATCCGCAGGCAGCTGCACGTCCTTAATCTCTTTGTTGATGACGGGGGAATCCGCTGGAAGGTCAACCCGCACGATCGCTAATTTCCCGCGCTTGAAGCTCATCAGATTCACAAAATCAGAGAAAGAAACTTCTTCCTCGATTATTTTAGCAATAATCTTGGTCGCATCAATAGGCACATCTATCCCGAGCTCCGAAAACGTGTGTTCATTGGTCGGATTGTTGACGCGGCCCACGGTCCTCTGGATGTTAAATTTTTCTTTTGCGAGTTGACAAATGATGAGGTTGTCCTCATCATCCCCCGTCACCGCAGCCACCACGTCAGCGCGCTCAACGCCTGCCTCTTCAAGGATGCGTGGATCACAGCCATCACCGTTAATAACCAGGGCCTCAACTGTTTTTGCTACCTCCTCGCACGTAACCTTATCCTTGTCAACGATACTAACCGTATGCTTACTTGCGCACAACCGCTTTGCCAAAAAATAGCCGACCTTTCCTGCGCCAACAACAATGATATACATAGGACGCTCCCGCTAAAACTTGTATTTTTCTTTTATGCGCTTAAGGCTTGAAACTTTTATGACTGCAGCAATAACATCTTTTGCCTTGATCGCATCCTTCGCCTCGGGGATAACAACGCCATGCATGCGTCGTATTGCAACCACCATGAGCTCGCCAGGAATATTAATCTCCTGGACCGCCTTGCCAATTAATCCTTCGCGAGCCTCCATTTCAATAACGCCCAATTCCTTGGTCTCAATAAGATAGCTTGAGAAACGGCTCTCAATAATCTTGTCCCTAAGCATAGCGGCAAATAAAATCGTCCCGCTGATAATATCGAGGCCGAGCGCGGCATAAATATGGGCGCGCTGCGGGTCGTAGACGCGGGCAATGACCTTCGGAACCTTAAATATTTTTTTAGCGACTTGCGCCGAAATTAAATTTGTGTTGTCGCCGTTTGTGACCGAGCAAAAGGCATCGGCCTTTTCAATGCCTGCCTGCCGCAACAACTCAAGGTCAAAACCATTTCCCAAAAGGGTGACTCCGTTAAACGTCCCCCCTAGGCGGTCAAATGCCTGTTGAGTGCGGTCGATCACCACCACATCATGGCCTTCGCTGGATAACAACTTCCCTAATTCCGAACCAACACGGCCACAACCTACAATTATTACGTACATATGCACCTCTTCGCCAAGCGTTGCTGGTAAACGTTATTCAGGCTTAACCATAACAACGAGCTTTTTGAATGCCGCGGCATCTTTAACGGCTAACTCCGCAAGGATCTTTCTATCGAGATTAACCTTAGCTTTTTTCAAACCATTAATAAACTTGCTATAGGTTATGCCCTGCTCTCTACAGGCAGCATTAATACGCGCGATCCATAAACCGCGTAATTCACGTTTTTTTACGCGTCGATCGCGGTAGGCATACACCAACGCATGCTGCAAGGCCCTGCGCGCCTGTTGAAACTGCTTGCTGCGGTCGCCCCAGAATCCTTTTGTTTGTTTTAAGACTCTCTTTTTTCTTCGTTTGGTTGCTGCGCTATGCTTAATCTTAGTCATTGCACTCCACTCCTTTTATCATTTAGCCATAGGGCAACAAACGCTTCAGGTATTTTGTTTCCTGCTGATTTGCAAGCGTTGCTGACCGACGCAAGGTTCTGAGCCGTTCCGGCTCTTTGTTCGTCAAGATATGACTCTTGCCACTAGGCTTATACGTTATTTTGCCAGTCTTGGTTAACTTAAACCTCTTGGCTGCTCCTTTTTTTGTTTTTAATTTTGGCATGCTTACTTCTCCTGTCTCTATGATTATTTCGGCGCGATCACCACCGACATGATACGCCCTTCCATGTTAACATCTTTTTCCACGGTACCTGCGCTTTGCGCGTCAATAACAAATCTATCAAGGACTTTCCTGCCCAGATCAACATGCTCCATCTGCCTGCCGCGGAAAAACATATTAATCTTGACCTTGTCCTTCTTGTTTAAAAAACCAATGGCTTGTTTTACCTTGGTTTCATAATCATGATCATCGATATTGGGCTTCAGGCGAATTTCTTTCAAACGCCCCTGCTTTTGATGTTTCTTTGCCTCGCGCTCCTTCTTCTCCTGGTCATATTTGAATTTGCTAAAATCAATGACGCGGCATACCGGAGGAACAGCGCCAGGCGCCACCTCTACTAGGTCAAGCTCAGCCTGGTTCGCAATCTCAAGCGCTTTCTGAATCGGCACTACACCCAATTGTCCACCATCAGGACCGATAAGGCGGACTTGCGAAACTCTGATTTTATCATTAACGCGAATGAATTTTTTAATTGCTACCACCTCCCCTTTCTTTAAGGCTACATAAGGTTACGCAGCCTTGTGTTCTATCTCTTCCTGCATGCTCTCCATGCATTCTTTAAGTGACATTACGCCGATGTTGCCTTTTCCTTTCTTGCGCACAGAAACAGTTTCCTGCTTTGCTTCGCGCTCACCAAGAACCAAGACGTACGGAATCTTATCAAGCTCCGCCTGCCGGATGCGCTTGTCGAGCGTTTCGTTACGGGTATCAATTTCCACGCGCATCCCCTTACTTTCCAGCATAGCTTTAATTTTCATTCCGTATTCCCTCACCGAATCTTTAATGGGGATAATGCCTACCTGTACGGGGGCAAGCCAAAGCGGCAACTCTCCTTTGTAATGTTCAATGAGTGCCCCGGTAAACCGCTCAAGACTGCCCAGCAACACGCGATGTAACATAATCGGCTGCTTTTCCTGACCATCAGCATCAACATACGTTAAGTTAAAGCGCTTCGGCAAGGCAAAATCGCACTGGATCGTCGCGCATTGCCATTGCCTTTTAAGGGCATCTTTAAGTTTAATATCGATCTTGGGCCCATAGAATGCGCCCTCACCCTCGTTAGTTTCATAGGTCAGGCCTTTATCGCGCAGGGCCTCAATAAGCGCATCGGTTGCCCGCTGCCAATCATCATCGCTGCCGATATATTTAGTGGGCCGGGTACTTAATTCTATACCGACATCATTAAACCCGAAAACCTTCATCGTATCAAAAACAAAATCAATGATGCCTTTAATCTCTGCCTTAAGCTGATCAGGAGAACAAAAGATGTGCGCATCATCCTGGGTAAAACCGCGCACCCGCAGCAACCCGTGCAAAACCCCTGCTTTTTCATAGCGGTAGACCGTGCCCAACTCAAACAGACGAATAGGCAACTCCCGATAGCTATGGTTTTTGGCTTTATAGATCAGTATATGGCCGGGACAATTCATAGGCTTTAATACAAATTCCCGTCCTTCAATAGCAAGCGTATACATATTCTCTTTATAGTAATCATAATGCCCCGATGTTTTCCACAATTCTGCCTGCATGATATGCGGCGTAATCACCAGTTGATAACCGCGCTTCAAATGTTCGGTTTTCTCAAAATTTTCAATCAGGGTACGCAACAACGCTCCCTTGGGATGATAAAACACAAGGCCCGCGCCTGCTTCTTCGTGATAAATATCAAAAATGCCCAGCGCCGGCCCGAGCTTGCGATGATCGCGCAGCTTAGCCTCTTCTACATTCTTCAGATATTCTTCAAGCTCAGACGCGCTTTCAAAACAGGTGCCATAGATGCGTTGCAGCATCGGATTTGTTTCAATGCCGTGCCAGTACGCCCCGGCAACCGACAACAATTTAAACGCCTTAATCTGGCCGGTTGAATCGATGTGCGGACCGCGGCACAAGTCTACAAAACTATCGCCGGTTTGGTAAATCGAAATGGTCCCTTCCGGCAAGTTCTTGATCAGCTCGACCTTATACGACTCATGAATATTCTCAAATAAAGCAAGGGCCTCTTCTTGGGAAACCTCCTTACGCTTGAATGGCTCATTGCGCTGTATAATTTCGCGCATCTTGTGCTCAACCCGCGCCAGATCATCGTCGGTAAACGGCTCCTTCTTATCGAAATCATAATAAAATCCGTCTTCGATAGCAGGGCCGATGCCAAGCATGGTCTTTGGCCAGAGCTCTTTAACAGCTTGGGCCATTACATGCGAACAGCTATGCCGTAAGGTTTCAAGATCTTGTTTCATTCGTTCACAAAAATATTGTCTGCCAGCAGATTCATCTTCTGAAAACGCTGGAAAAATAATGGATAATATTTAATTGATGATTTAAGCGCGCCAACCACTGTTCCGTCATCAGCGATTTTTTCGCTGCGGAACACAAATAAATCATTAAGCATAATCTCGTCCCTCTCAAGACCACGCACTTCGGTAATATGGGTAATCTTGCGACTGCCGTCAGACATGCGCTCCTGATGCACGATCACCTGGATCGTGGAAGCGATAAGCTTGCGCACATCCCATAGCGGCAGATTGATTCCCGACATCAAAATCATAGTTTCAAGACGAGCGACCACATCTTTAGGAGAATTACCATGAATAATCCCGACGGTGCCGGCATGTCCGGTTGCCATTGCCTGGATCATATCAATTGCCTCTTCTCCTCTAACCTCGCCGACCACCAAGCGGTCCGGAGCCATACGTAAGGCATTGCGTATTAAATCGCGGATACTGACCCCACCCTTACCGTGCTGATCAGGGGTTCTCGTTTCTAAGGAAATAGTATTATCGCGCTCGATCTTTAACTCAGCCGCATCTTCGATAGTAATAATACGCTCATCGGGAGCGAAAAAATGCGAAAGAACCTGCAACGTGGTCGTCTTTCCTACGCCTGTTCCGCCGGAAAAAATAATATTAACCCTTCCCTTAATACAAGCCACAATCAGATCAGCTGCCTTTTGCGTTAACGTACCGATCCTAATTAAATCATCGAGCGTTTTGATCTCTTTAGAAAATTTTCTAAAGGTAACTGCCACGCCAAAGCGTGCCAGCGGAGGTATGATCGCGTTTATACGCGTGCCGTCAGCAAGACAAACATCAGCATAGGGAACATCGCTGGCCACGCGCTTGCCAGCAGCAGAATAAATTCTGTCCACCAGCGCCGTAACCTCTGCTTCGCTTCCAAATCTGACATTGGTCAATACCTTTCTACCGCTCTTTTCAACAAAGACTCTTTGATGACCATTAATCATTATTTCGGAGACCGCCGGATCATCAAGCAACTGCTGGACTGGACCAAGATCAAGATTTTTTTCAGACATATAAACCTCTTTTATTAATGGCTGCTAAAATACGTGGGCCCAAGAGGACTTGAACCTCTGACCTTTGCGATGTCAACGCAACGCTCTAACCAACTGAGCTATGAGCCCGAATACAAAATACCTTACCCTATCTTACCTTTTGCTGTTTTATCTCTCAATAAAACTATTAAGATCCCTCCTATTAACAAAATCAAACCGCCGATTATGCGCATGGCTCCCCACCACATTGAATAAACCGTGGAGGAAGAACATTTTTCCCAAACATGAGGAGCATCGGCAAAATGTATGTGGGTAATGCAAGGCCTGCTGGATATATCATTAAAAGAAAATATGCCCGCCGCGACTATCCCGACTAACATGGTACCTACAACTATTATTTGCTTTTTATTCATTCTCTTTGGTCTTGCCTTGTCGCCTCGCTACGCTCGTTGCGGCATAAATTAATTTTTCCTTCACCCAGCTCGCTATTTTGCTTGTCGCATAATTACGCTCGCTTGGGTGTGAATTTATTTTCCCCTGTCGGGAAAATAAATTCATGGGCAAGGAGGGAGTCGGACCCTCACGACCTTACGGCCAAAGGATTTTAAGTCCTTCGTGTATGCCATTCCACCACTTGCCCGAATTTACACTCCGCTCACTCATCGGGGCTTGAGTCCCGCGGCTATATACTCCTCGTCAAACCTAAATAAATTCTTTGTATCCTCGGAGCGATTTTTGCATTGCTGTATCACACTTTGCTCACTAAACCGCTTATCGCGGTTTGCCCTTCGGGCCGTTCGCTTGAGTGCGATTTAAATTTTTTGTCGGATGTGTGCCGCACTCGCTGCTCGGCTTGTCGCCTCGCTACGCTCGTTGCGGCATAAATTAATTTTTCCTTGTCGTAAAAATTAATTTAAGGCGTGGACCGGATTTGAACCGGTGCATAACTGTTTTGCAGACAGTTGCCTTACCACTTGGCTACCACGCCATATACTATCAAAGAGCGCTCAACGCTTGCTTTACTATTGTTTCAATGTCAGCGAGGCAGCCAATACCAACAGCGCCGCAAGCAAGCTTACCCTTGCGCGGATCAATAAAACCATACCCCAACGCTTTCAGTTTCTTCATATTTTCCTGAACAATTTTATTAGTAAACATCTTATCATTCATCGCAGGAGCAAACAAAACTTTAGCGCGCGTTGCGCATACAATACAACTCAACATATCATCGCATAACCCTGCGGCAATCTTGGCAATACTATGCGCGGTTGCCGGAGCAATCAAAACCAGATTCGCCTTGTCTGCGAGAGCAACATGCTCAACCTCCCACGCATCAGCCTGCTTAAACATATGGGTGTAAACCTTGTTGCCCGAAAGGCTCTCGAAGACAACAGGGCTGATTAATTCTTGCGCTTCGTGCGTCATCACTACCGTTACGTTACAATGCACGTCCCTAAGCCTACGCACCAGATCGCAAGCTTTGTATATAGCGATACTGGCAGTAACGCCCACTATCACTTCTTTACCTTTTATTTTTTCCATAACACTTTTCCTTCAGCAATCTCATGGAGCGCGACGGTTGATGGCTTTGATGAAGGCGCCATCTGCACCATCTTAGGCTGGCCTTCAGCGATCTCTAATGCCCGGCGAGCAGCCATAATAACAAGTTTGTAAATCGACCCATTGCTTTTATCCAGAAGCTTCTCCAAAGCGACATACGGCATTACTGCACCTCCACACAATTATGATTTCACCTGCTTAACCACAATAGATTTTAACCGGACAACTGCCTGCTGTAACGATTTATTTAACACGCAATGATCAAAGGTGTTACACGCCTTCATCTCTTCTTTCGCCAACGCTAAGCGCCGCGCAACTTCTTCCTGCTTAATTTTACTGCAGCGCTTCATAATTCTGAGTTTCAGAGTTTGCAAGGTCGGCGGCTTCACAAAAATTGTGACGCTATTGCGCGGATAAAGCTTCTTAATGCGTTGCGCCCCCTTAAGATCAAGACACAGTAACATATGCTTGCCCTGATTCAGATTTGACTCAACCGATGCCTTTGGCGTAGCGTAATAATACCCAAGGTAACGTGTCCATTCAAGTAATTTTTTTTCCTTGCGCAATCGTCTAAATTCATCGGAGCTGATAAACTGATAATCGCGCAAATTTCGCTCTTGAGATCGTCGGGGCCGCGTGGTCATGGAAACTGATTTCTTAAAAATCTTGCGCATCGCAGGGTCCTGCACCAATCGATCGCGCAATGTTGTTTTTCCTGAACCTGATGGGCCTGAAATAACGAAGACGAATCCGTTTTTTTTCACTCTACATTCTGCACTTGCTCGCGAATCTTCTCAATCTGACTTTTAATCTGCACGATCTTTGCTGAAACCGCCGTATCGAACGTCTTTGCGGCAATGGTATTAGACTCACGCTGCATCTCTTGAGCAATAAAATCTAACTCCTTGCCAATCACGCCGCCTTTGGTAATCTTCTGTTTAAAATTTTTAACATGAAATGAAAGCCGTGCAACTTCTTCCGCAATATCCGAATCCTTAATAAAGTTTATTTTCTCATCATCGCTTTTCATAGCAACAGTTCTCATGGAAACTGCTTTTTTGAAACGCGTTTCAACGGCAGTAGACAAACGCGACAAAAGCGATGCGTGCTTTAATAAATAGCGATACAACGCACGGCCCTCTTTATGGCGCGTAGCGTCAAGTTGCTCTAACGCTTTATCTACCAACAGGTTAAGCTTTGGCCAAACCCCTGCTTTATCTAAACCGTGTTCGGCTAAAGCAATTACTCCCGGCAATTGTAACAAGGTATCCAGGCTAATATCGCCAACAAGCTTATATTCCTGCTTAATGTTTTTAAGCGATTGCATATATTGCTTCAAAAGATTTTTGTTAATAAACACGCGAGGCGCATCTTCCCCATTAATATTAATAACGCAGGTGATTCTGCCGCGTTTAATACGCGCTTCAATCGCTTTCTTAATACGCTCTTCAAGGGAAATAAACCCGGGCGGAAGGTGGAATACCACATCCAAAAATTTATGATTGGCGCTACGCAACTCAACGGACACCTTGCCAACGCCATCAATCATCTGTTCCTTCATCCCGAAACCTGTCATGCTTGTCAACATCTTATGCCCACACCTTAACTTTCTTTTCGCGCTCAATAATTTCTTTTGTCTGGTACAAATTAACAATGATCTCATCCGGCGAGAACCAAAGCTTAATTTCCCGCTCAGCCTCAACATCGCTTGAAGAAACATGAATGACGTTTTCATACACGCCCGACGTCGTTATGCGGCCATAAGATCCGCGAATGGACGTTGGGTCCGCCTCTTCAGGATTTGTTGACCCAGCAAGCTCTCTGCATTTAGTTAAAGCATCAATTCCCCAATACACTAACGCCATAACTTTTCTGCGATCATGAAACTCACCGAGAATATATTTCATAAGGTCCTCAAAAAAAGGCTTATCCTTTAAATGTTTATAATGCTCTTCGGCAAGCTTTCGCGAAACACGCACCATGCGCGCACCGACAATTTCAAGCTTTGTCTCTGACAGGCGCGTAAGTATGTTGCCGGTCAATGACTTCTTCAATCCATCTGGTTTAACGAGAATAAGCGTCGCCTGGTTCATCAATTAGTTCCTCCCTTAATAACGCTAACAATGCGTGTTAAATCTTCCGTTGAATAAAATTCAATGGTGATGCTTCCTCTCTTTTTATTTTTAGCAATACGCACCTTTGTTGCTAAGCGATGCTGCAGCTCTTCCTCTAATACAGCAACAAACGGTTCGCGCTGCCCAGGCTGCGCTCTGCGCTTTACCATCTTTGGCCGATGCATCTTAATAATGGTTTCCAGCTCCCGCACTGAAAGACCTTTAGTAATAATTTCTTGATTTAAACGACGCTGCTCATTTTCATTTTCAACCTCAAGAAGCGCGCGGCCATGGGCAAACGATATTTTCTTTCTTCGTATATCATCCTGGATTTCTTGAGGTAACGTCAATAATCGCAAGGTGTTAGTAACCGAAACTCTTGACTTTCCCAGAATCTCCCCAATGCGATCTTGTGTAATACTAAATTTTTCAATTAAAAATTTAAAAGCACGCGCTTCTTCAATAGGGTTCAGGCTTTCTCTCTGCACGTTTTCTATCAAAGCTAGCTCAAGGGAATCCTCATCGCTTGCTTCGCGCACAATAATGGGAATTTCCTTCAACCCCAGCATTTTGGCTGCGCGTAAACGTCTCTCACCAGCAATAAGCTCATAATCATCACCAACGCGCCTCACAATAATTGGCTGAATCACTCCCTTTGCCCGGATTGACTGAGTTAAGTCTTCTAGCCCTTCCATGTCAAAATCTTCTCTTGGTTGGTAGGGATTTGGCTTGATTAGGTCAGTTTGGACATTTATAACGTTGTTTTTCGCCTCAAAATCCTTTTCAGGAATCAGAGCGCTAATACCTCTACCTAGTGCTTTTCTCTCCATTAGACCACTCCTTCTGTAATATTCTCTGCCTTAAAAGGAATCCCTAACAATTCTTTGCTTAGCTCTTCATATTTTTTTGCGCCTATAGAATCTTTATCATATAGTGCAATGGGCTTGCCATAACTTGGCGCTTCAGAAAGTCTAATGCTGCGCGGTATCACAGTACCATACACCTTCCCGTGAAAATGATTACGCGCTTCAGCAATAACTTCTTTCGTAAGGTTGGTTCGAAAATCAGCCATGGTAAGCAATACGCCTTCGATGGCGAGTTCCGGGTTAAGGTTATCTTTTACAAGTTTAATAGTATTAGATAGTTGCGACAGCCCTTCCAACGCATAATACTCACACTGCACCGGAATAATAAGCCCGTCTGCCGCACACAAACCATTAATGGTCAGCAACCCTAGCGAAGGTGGGCAATCTATAATGATAAAATCAAACTCTTCCTTGATCCCAATGAGCGCTCTTTTTAGACGATACTCTCTACCTAAAACACTCACTAATTCAATTTCCGCTCCTGTTAAATCAAGGTTTGACGGAGCGACATGCAAGGTTGGTATTGCTGTGGGCTGTAATATCTCTTTGATTGGCAGCTCTTCAAGGAGAACATGGTACGTGCTTTTTTGTATGGTATGCTTATTTAATCCTACCCCGCTTGTAGCATTGGCTTGGGGATCAAGGTCAATCAGCATAACGTTCTTTTGTGCCAGAGCCAAATATGATGCGAGATTGATTGCTGAAGTAGTTTTACCTGTGCCACCCTTTTGGTTACAGATTGCTATTATCTTACCCATTGTTTATCATATAGTTACGGAATGTTCCACGCGGAACATTGGGAACTATGCCTTACCCTGCTCATCCGAACTATGCTTTAGGCTCAACAGCCGTCACTCTGACCTTAGCAAAACGAGCTCCTGGCATACCAAAAAGCCCTTTTTCTTCCTCAACCAAAACTTCAATTTTGGCATTTGCTCGTTTTACTTTTAAGGCCCTCAAAGCCTTCTTAACTGCCTCTTCAGTAGTCTTGCCCTCAACCTCAATACTTGATTTTTGTTTCATTTTGCCCTAGCAATCCTTATTTGATTAATTAAGGTAAGCGTGCTGTTCACAAACCAATACATCACTAAACCTGAAGGCATGCGGTAGAATATCACGCCAAAAATAAGCGGAAACATTATGAGCATGATCTTTTGTTGCTGCGCAGCTTCCTTGCTAGCTGCGCTTGCTGCCATTGATGTTTTTTGCTGAACAAACATTCCAATGGCCATCAAGATTGGCAAAATATTAACTTCGTTACCAAGAAACGGTATGTTAAAATTTCCCTTGAATACAAATAACCGATCCGGCAATGAAAGATCTTTAATCCAAAGAAAATTCGCACCCTTTAATGCAACTGAACGCATCATGACTTGGTATAAGGCAAAGAATACTGGAATCTGCAAAACCATAGGCAAGCATCCGCCTAAAGGATTAATCTTATGCTCTTTGTAAAGCTCCATAATCTCTTTATTCTGTTTTTGCGGATTATCTTTATAAAGTTTACGCACTTCTTCAACTTTTGGTTGAAGCAGTTGCATCGACTTCATTGATTTCATCTGCTGAATACTCAATGGCAACATAATCACATAAATAATAAAACTAAATAGAATAATTGCTAAACCCCAATTATGCACAAGTGAATATAGCCAATGCAGGATTTGAATTAAAAGGTGGGCAATAACATTTAAAACGCCATAATGCATCACCACAGTCCATTGCGGATTAACTCGATTAATAACTTGTAAGTCTTGCGGTCCCAAATAGATACGGAATGAGTAATTTTTAACTTCTCCGGGCGCAAACATAATTTCCTTGACTTCCAAACCAACGCGCGATCGGTTATTGTCAATTTTTTTGATCATACCAATCACGCCATCTTCCTTAGTTTCAACAATAGCGCAAAAATAACGATCGCGTAAACTTGCAAAACGAACATCATCAAGCGCTATATCTTTACGGACGTTTGGATACACCGCTCTCTCTGAAGCAAAGAATGACGCGCTTTTAAACTGGGCTTCGCTCTGATCGCCGCTGAAATCTAAATCTCCTACTGTTAAAGCAAGTCGTTCTTGTAAACTAATTCCTGCAACATTCTTTATGCTAACTTCGAAATCAAGAACATACTTGCCACTATCCACTTTGAACGTCTTAATAATCTCAAATCTTTCATTGCGAGAGCGAAATTCGATCTTATTATTGTCCAAACTGCCAATCTGCTTAAAACCGTTAGGAACGGAAGCAATCAAGAATCCATCTCCAAGCAAAAGTACGTGGTCTTGGTATTGATTAAATGTTGCTTGAGTAATTGTTGCGCTATCTGTATTAAATGTTAAATCAATATTTTCGGTTGAGATCGTTGTCAGCGCCAGAGGATTAGCTTTAATGGGTTGAGTTACGACAGGAGGGGAAACTACGCTAGATATACTTGTGTCAGGAATATTTTCAGCAATATTTTCTGTAACTCCTTTATTTTCAACGTGATAAAATTTAGAAACCAGCGCAGACCAGCCAATAAGTACAAATAAAGACAATACCATTGCCAACAAAAATCGTTTATTCATAGGTTTTAAGTTAAAATAGTAGTTTTACGTTAAAGGGTCGTAACCGGATACATGGGAAAAAGGATGGCAACGCGACAATCGCATCAACCCTTTACCCAGACCCTTTCTTAATCCGTATTTTAAGATCGCCTGTTTTGTAAATTCAGAACAGCTTGGCGAAAAACGGCAGGAAGAGGGAAGCCATGTCCTCAAGCAATGCTGATACACACTTATACAACAAAGTGCAACTCGCTTAAGCATCAAGAACAAAGTCTTTTTCTTCCTTTGCGGCGCCGTCGCGCAATAACTTGGCGGCCTGCTTTAGAGGCCATCTTCCGTCGGAAACCATGTTTGCGCTTTCCTACAATCCGTGTAGGCGTTTTTAAATTTTTCTTCATCGTTATATGCCTTTATAGTAGAATGGGTGTTAATTATAACATAAAGTTATCGCTCGTCAACAAAATTTATAAAAAATTGTAGCATACTGAAGCATGGGGGTCAAGAGAAATTAACCGTTTCTTTTTTTTGTTGACGATTAACAAAATTCGTATATAATGGTTTCCTGTTTGCGCCGAAGGTGCATAAGCTGTTTATAGAATTGGGTTGTTAATTTTTTACTTGCATGTAGTTTGAACTCTGTTATAATGGATTTGTTTTTAGGAAAAAGTTTTCCACAGATTTATACAAGGTGTTGATAAGCTGTGAATAGAGTTAATTCAGACCAAGCTACCCAGGTTTGGGCAAAGGCCCAAAACCTGCTTAAAGATAAATTAGGGGCTACTGTATTTGAAACCTGGATACAGCCCTTGCAATTGCGCCTTAAAGATGAAGCTATTTTGCTCTTAGAGGCGCCGGATGCCTTTTTCCGGGATTGGCTGGATAAGCATTATCGAACTTCTATCGAAGAAGCAATCTTTGATGCCGCCCAAGAAAAACTACCGGTTGACCTTTGCGTTAGCGCTCTTGCCCCGAGCAAAGCTTCGCCAATCCAACGCCACATCCCGCCAACGACTATTCAACACGATCCCAGCAACCTTAATCCGCGCTACACGTTTGAGAACTTCGTAATCGGGTCTTCCAACAGGCATGCGCACGCGTATTCTGTGGCTGTGGCAGAATCGCCGGCAAAGGCATACAATCCTTTATTTATCTATGGGGGAGTGGGCCTGGGGAAGACACATCTTATGCAGGCTGTCTGCCACCAAATCAAGCGCAACAATCCGGCGAATCTTAAGATTTGCTATATTTCTTCCGAGCGCTTCACCAATGAGCTTATCGATGCCATCCAGCATCACTCAACACCAACCTTTAGACAGAAGTATCGCACGATGGATGTGTTGGTTATTGATGATATACACTTTATTGCGGGCAAGGAATCTACGCAGGAAGAGTTTTTCCATACGTTTAACGCCCTCCATGATGCGCACAAACAAATCATTATTTCTTCTGACCGACCCCCTAAAGAAATCGCAAATCTTCAAGAGCGGCTAGTTTCGCGATTCAGCTGGGGACTAACAACCGATATTCAACCGCCTGACCTTGAGACAAGGGTGGCAATCTTAAAGAAGAAAATTGAGCGAGAACCCGTCGCAGTTCCCGACGATGTTATTTTTTTTATTGCCAACCTTATCAAAACCAACATCCGCGAATTAGAAGGAGCGCTTATCCGCACGATCGCATATTCGCTATTAGAGGAAAAACCTATTACCCTTGATTTAGCCAAGGAGGTGTTACGCGATCTTTTAAAAGAACCGAAAAAATTAATTACCGTTGATTTTATTCAACGTTGCATCGCAGAAGAGTTTGGCATATCTCTGGCTGACCTTAAGACAAAACGTAGAAAT
>JAGOIJ010000061.1 GCA_017995695.1 Candidatus Omnitrophota bacterium
AGGCGGCAGGATATACAGTCATTTTTACCTCGCGCGTCCGCGAGCGCGCTGACCATGTTATCGGCCGCATCGCCATTAAAAATCAGTGGGAAATCGATAAATTTATTTCTATTATGCGCAACGGTGTATCATTGCCTGAACAGGGCAAAGAATTGGTTAAGGATTCAGTAAAGAAAATAATCGGCGCAGGCAGGTATGATGCGCTTAGGACAAAAATCTTACGACAATGAAAATCATATTGTGGGTATCAATCGCCATCATTTTTTATGTGTATTTCGCTTATCCGGTAATTATTTATCTTTTGTCGCTATTTTATAAGAAGCCGCTGGTAGGTAAATACGTTTATCCGACTGTTTCAATTTTGGTTTCAGCGTACAATGAAGAGGATAATATCGATAAGAAAATTCAGTCATTGCGCGAGCTTGATTATCCTGAAGAGCGCATGGAGATCTTGATTGGTTCTGATGGGTCAACTGACCGCACCAATGCCATAGCCAGTCAATATATCAGCGAACGGTTAAAATTATTAGTCAAGCCCAAGCGGGAAGGCAAGCCTAATATGCTTAATTTTCTGTTAACCCAGGCGAAGGGCGAAATATTGGTTTTTACCGATACCCGCCAGCGTTTGGATAAAAACGCGCTCAAAGAGCTCCTCAAATATTTTAGCGATCCTAAGGTTGGTTCAGTGAGTTCTGAATTGCTGTATGAAAACGAAGATCACGATAATAAGACAGGCAGCGGCATAGGTTTGTATTGGAAGTACGAAAAATTTATCCGTAAGTCGGAATCGCGCATGGGTTCGATGCTCGGCGCAACCGGGGCGCTCTACGCAATCCGTAAAGAATTATGCCCTGCGTTGCCTAGGGACTTGATCCTTGATGATGTGTATATCCCTCTGAAGATCGTTGAGAGAGGATATCGCGCGATTTTTGATTCCAAGGCTAAAGTGTACGACCGGGTGTTCAAGGATCCAAAAACGGAATTTTTGCGTAAGTCGCGCACCCTCGCCGGTAATTATCAGTTGTTTTTTTATTTGCACCGTCTTTTTAATCCGTTGCGGGGCAAGATCTCCTGGCAGTTTTTTTCGCATAAATTCTTAAGATTAATGGTGCCTTTTTTATTGCTTATAGTTTTAGCCAGTAACGCCATGATCGTGTATAAGGGAAACGGTTCTCTTTTTTACTTAGTATTATTATGGGCGCAGATAGGTTTTTATGTTTTGGCATTACTCGGGGCATGGTTTAAAACAAAGAATAAGCTTTTTGATATTCCGAATATGTTTTGCGTGATGAACGCTGCCGCAGTTGTTGGTTTATTTAGGTTTGTTTTTCGGCAGCAGGATGTAATGTGGCATAAGGCAAAATCCTAACGAGGTTGCGTGAAGGAGTTGTGTATGCAGAAAAGAGAGCTTAATGGTTTTTGGATTTTGTTAGGGCTGGCAGTGCTTGCGTATCTGCCTACTTTTATCTGGATGGTTGACCGTTGGACAGCCAAGGATACGTATTACAGTCATGGGTTCTTGATTCCGGTGATCAGCATTGCTTTGGTCTGGCTGCAAAAAGACACATTTGCAGCGTTAGTCAGTAAGCCTTCAAATTTTGGCTGGATATGGTTCTCGGCGGGGATTGGGGTGCATGCGATCAGCGCTTTGCTGCGAGTATATTTTACGTCGGGGTTTTCTTTCATCCTTGTGCTCATCGGCCTGGTGCTGATTTTCCTGGGAAAGAAATTCATAAAGCCGCTTTTGTTTCCTATTTTGTTTTTGATCTTTATGATCCCGCTTCCTTTGGTTGCAATTGCAAATATCAGTTTTCGTTTGAAGATCTTCGCAGCGCAATTGGCTACAGGGATAGTTAATCAGATGGGAATCATGGCGATGCGCGATGGAAGCGTCATCAGGACTGCCCATGCGTATTTAATCGTTGAGGACCCTTGTTCAGGGATTCGTTCTCTGATCGCCTTGATTGCTTTAGGCGCTTTGATGGCTTATATCAGCAAGGTTTCAAACGTAAAAAAAGTTATTTTATTTATATCCGCTATACCTATTGCCGTGATTGGTAATGTGGTGCGTATTGTTATTTTAACGCTGGGTAGTGAGATGTACGGGGCAAAACTGGTTACGGATCAATTCCATACCATCATGGGGATGGTGGTGTTTGTTTTTGCTTTTCTTGCCTTGACTATTGTGGGGAGGTTGCTTGAATGAAAAGTAAGAATTTTGTGATAGCTGCAGCTGTGTTGTTGTGCGTCATTGCGGTTACCTGGTTATCATATTTTTCATCGGGAATGGGATCATCCGATCGCATCAAGGTAGCTGATTTTCCCAAAGCAATAGGCGCCTGGAGCTCTGTTGATATTCCGCTTTCTGAACGCGATTTCCAAATACTGGAAACCAGAAATTTGATATTGCGCGAGTACTCTAATCCTACCGGATCAAAAATATATTTATATATCATTTATTCTGAAGAAAACCGTAAAGTAACCCATCCTCCTGAAGTTTGTTACTTGGGAAGCGGTTCAACTATCGCCAATAAAACGTTGGTGAAAGTTTCTGATGGCATGCGCGCCAACCGTCTTTTGATAGAAAAGGGCAATGAGCAGCAATTAGCCGTGTACTGGTTTAAAGCAGGCAATTTGAGCACGGATCAGTACCTTAAACAGCAGGTCAAGATTGTCATTGACCGTTTGTTGGGCAAAAAAACTTCCGGCGCCTTGATCAGGGTCTCAACTGATGTGCAGCAAGGAAGGGAACAGGAAGCAGAGCAGGCAATAATGGAATTTTGTTCAGACATTGTTCCTCATGTAATTCAATTCGTACCGTAACATTGTTGCGAATTTTCCTTGAGTGTTGCAATACGTATACAACTTATTGTATTGATTATTAAAGAGTTACGTATTATTTATTCTAGATTGATATTTTTGTTGCTTACAAGAAACAATTCTTGGGTTTTGTTTAACTAAAGGGTTGGCTGATAGTAACGAATAATTGCTTTCGTGATTGTAAGTATATATATCACAAATAGATAAAATATTTAAAAAAGTTTTAATTAATGTCAAAAGTTGGCATGATTATTGCTGCTTAATAAGACGTGAGGAAGAGATTAGATTCGAATGGAAGTGAAGCAAAGGTAGTTTTAGGATTATCCTGATTTATCTGCGCAAAGCCTACGAATTAGAACCTCACTTGAAGTAAATTCTCGAATAATACTAAAAAATGATTAATTTTGTAAAAAAACTGCGTATTGGAAGTTTATTGCTGGTGGCGTTTTGGATGCTTCTGCTTGTTGAGCCTTTGTTGGGCGATCGCCTTATTTTTGCGGTTACCTATTTAACCAATCCTGAAGTTTCTACTTTGCAAAAAGCTGCTCCTGCCTTATCTGAGCATGACATTGAAGCGCATACTCCTCAAAAATCACGCGCGCCTGAGCCAAGCACGTTATTATTGATTTTTAGCGGCATGATGGGGGCGGTTTTGCGTTTTGCGCGCAAGAGTTTTGCTAAATTTAAGAGACTGTTTGATATCGTGCTTTCCATTTTCGGCATGGCGGTTTCATTGCCGTTTGTGCTGGTTGCCGCAGCTTTGATTAAACTTACCTCCCGGGGGCCGGTGATCTACTCCCAGGAGCGTGTTGGGAAAGACGGTTCAATTTTCCGCATTTATAAACTGCGTACAATGTACAGCGATGCAGAAAAAGGCACGGGGGCTGTATGGGCAAAGGCCCATGATCGGCGCATTACGCCGGTAGGTTTGGCATTGCGTAAGACTCACATGGATGAGCTTCCGCAATTGCTGAATGTTTTAAGGGGAGAGATGAGCATTGTTGGGCCGCGGCCAGAACGACCGGAGATTGTCAAGCAATTGAAGACCAAGGTTGTGGATTACGATAAAAGGCTTCAGGTAAAACCCGGCATCACGGGTCTTGCGCAGGTCAAGCATAGATACGATGAAGATATTAAGGATGTAAAAAAGAAAATAAAATACGATTTATTATATATAAAGAAGATGTGCTTGTGGGTTGAGATGAGAATCATGGCGCAGACGTTTGTTGTGGCGCTCACCGGTAAAGGTGCGAGGTAATATGAAAAAACGTATCCTAAGCTTTCTTTTGATCGCCGCAGTAGTACTGACGGTTGCAGGAAACGCTTTTTGTTTTACTGTTTCTTTTGCGGATCCGTATTCTTCAGCTGTTAAGATTGTTAATGCCGACAGGATCGGCAATATTGCGTATGAGCTTTATAAAATGGATGTTACGTATAGCGATAATCTGCTGAAATTCGATATCTTCTCGAATTATCCGGAGGCAGGAACTAATATCCAGTCGGGGGCTTGGTTTACAAAACCGGCTGATTTGCGCATTGCGGTGGGTAGCGATATCTTTGGTTTAGCTTTTCGCGATCATGATACCTTTACTAAGGGAACACTATATCGGACTAATGAGTGGTATATGTCCGGCTATGATCGCCCTGGCAATGGGTATATCTGGCACCATGATAAGCCAGTGGCAATAAAAACTATTTTTGAGGAAATTAGCACTAATTCTGTATCCTGGAATACGCCCAGTGGAGATATGGGTATTTATAAGATCAGCGCTGAATTTGATCCCCGGGATATTCTGCCGGATGATTTTCAGGGCGATATTGAGATTTTTTATGGCGGCGCAACCTGCGCTAACGATCATATAGGCGGTTCGATTTCTATCACGTCTACTTCGACCGTGGTTCCAGAGCCGGCTTCGCTTTCACTCCTTGGTTTGGGTGTGTTAGGGCTCTTGGGTTGTATAAAGAAAAAACGGTGATACGTTCAAAGGGAGATTGTATGAGAAAGTTACGTTTAATTGTTCTGGGTGTGTTTATGAGTTTGGCGATTGTGACGTCAGCTCAAGCAATACCGATTTTCTATTTTGACATTGATGTTCAGGCTCAAGCCACGCAACTTTTAAACGGAAGCTGGCTGTATGAGTATACCTTAAGCAAGGTCGATCATCCTAATGAAACTTTTAAGGATATGAGCCATTGGTGGGTTGAATTACCCGAAGAAAAGATCGAGACACTTTCTGATTTTGACCCTAGTGACGTCGAAACCTATTTTAACGCAGAAAATCACGGTCCGGATGGTGTCTATACCCAACTGGGAGACCTTTTTAATGATTATCATTACGGGGTGAAGTGGGAATCTGACCAGTTAATTACGTACTCGTTTATTAGCACGCACGGGCCAGTGTTGAATCCTGATAATTCTATTAACTCAAGCGCTTATTCATGGTTTGCGAAAAGCGGCGGCGATGGGTTTTTTGACTACGGCGTAACTTTAGGGCCAAATGGCTCTGATGACCCGGGCAATGTTATTCCTGAACCCGCTACGTTATCATTGTTAGGGTTAGGCGTGCTTGGGGTGTTAGGATTACGTAAAAGAAAAGCTTAACTACGTTTATCAACGCATCGATTTTTAAGGATGCGTGAGGTTTTAAAATACTGAATAGAGGGGAGGTGAAAAAAGAATGAGAAAAACGTTGTTCATCTTAGTGGCTGGTTTAGTTCTGGGATTAAGTGTTTCTGCTCATGCCGCCCTTATCGATTTAGGTATGGTGACCGGCGGAGGGGAATTACGCTTGTACCAGATCTACAATTCGCTCTATGGCACATCATTGGTTGATAATGATGCCTTGGAAGCTCTTGAGAATAATGCTTTGATTGCAGGAGGGTTGTATTCTTCTACATCAGGCGTTATTAGGGTTGCAGCGCGTTACGCAGGAGCCACCGTGACATTAAAGTCGTACGATGGTGTCTTAGGCCCAGGAGCAGGAGATGTTACGATCGCAGCTGATTTACCGGGTGGTAAGGTGTTGCATAATCCGCCGATTCCTCCGGCTGGCTATGGCGTAGCAGATGATGATTTGTTTGGGGTGTGGGGTGAAACCGAATTTGGTAAGTTTTACTCTGAAAAGTTCCGCAATATTGATAATAAATATCATTTTGCGGTATTTAACACGCCAGATCCAGACAAATTCCTGGTTGGTTTTGAGGACAGATCAGAGGGTGCCGATTGGGACTATAATGATTTTGTTTTTGAGACCGAGAATCTAAGGGATCCAGGTAAGGTTATCCCCGAACCAGCAAGTATGTTGTTGTTCGGCATGGGTATTTTAGGGTTATTCGGACTGAAAAGAAAGGCGTAATTCTTTCTTTTTAATGTCTATAATCCGAAAATGCCCCTGAAGTGCATTTTCGAAAATGTAATGAAGGGGGCAAATCGAAAGGTTTGCCCCTTTGCTTTTGTGTATGTTCTAACCATAGGTTAGATAAAGAGTTTTACCCTTGACATAATGCCGGTTTAGTGTTATACTCTTATCCTCTCGCCAGGTTATAAACATTTTCCCCAAAATGGATAAAAAAACCGGCTCTATTTTATTAAAAACAGTTATTTTGTCTCTTTCAAGCATACGACGCAACAAAATTTTGCTTGCGCCGTTTGTTTTGGGAGCCTTTTTCCAGATTAGCGCTCTGGTTGTTCTTTATCTTATCCCCCGCGCTCCCTTAAAAACAGTGCTTGGGCCTCCCATTAGAACGCTTTGGGGTGAGAAATTCCTGCATTATCCTGCCAATTTTATCCTTTTACCAAAGCTTAGCGCCTATGCCAATGTAGTCCTTTCCATTATTATCGGTTCATTCCTTACTGCAGTTGCCGTACTCATGGCGCAAGCAGTCTATCAGAAAAAGCAAATTAAACTTAAACCCATTACCAAAACAGCATTGCGGTCTTATATCCAGGTTTTCTTTGTTGTTTTTCTCTTTAATCTGGTGTTTTTTCTTTTGCAGAAGTTATTAAGTTCGGGTTTGCTGTCATATTTCTTGCAAGGGCACCGCACGTTCTTATTCTTGGGGCCTACGGTTTGGCTTGGGCCTCTGTGGATTGGCATTAACTTTGTGCTCGCTCTGTGCATTCAGGCAGTGTTTATGTACGCTATTCCATTTCTCCTTATAGGGAAAAAGCCGCTTTTGCAGGCAATTATTCATTCGTGTTTGTTTACGAAGAGGTATCTGCTGCAAACCTTGCTTTTGATTGGCATACCTTTATTATTGTTCCTACCGTTTCAGATCCTAATTAGTAATACAGCCTTTTTAATTAATAAATTATTCCCCGAGTTTATATTTTTGCTTTCATTGGCAGCCATTGTGTTTTCTGCGCTTGTGGTTGATGCCTTTACGTCTCTTGCAACAGCATTTTTTTACCTTGGCGTTGTTGACAGGGAAAAGAATTCATGAAAACAATACGTGTAGTGTTAACTATTTTGATGGGAGGTTTGCTTCTGGCTGGCTGTGGTATGGACCAGTATGCGATTGAGCGTCGCCATTGGCATATGATGCGCCAAGCCGAGAAGGTGTTCCGTAATCCTCATGCTTCTCCTCCGCAAGAGCTCAGCAGGGTTGTCGGCCTGTTAAAAGATTTTGCCGGAGATTTTCCTAATAATGCGCTTTCAGTAGAAGCTGAATTTACCATTGCCAAGCTTTATTTGGTAAAAAAAGAGTATACGCATGCCCGGGAGTATTTAAAAGAGTTGCTAGGCAAGTATGCTAAGGTAGATCCCGTTGCTTCCGAAATTCATTTTTTAATGGGGAATTCATTTGAGTTGGAGGGAGACTGGGATCAGGCGTTGCAGCAGTACAAAACTATTATTGAGCGCTATCCCTTGACTATGCGCGGCTTGAGCGCTCCGATTTACATTTCGCAGTATTATAAAGTAAAATACCAGCCAGATCGTATGGTTGCGGCATTGCAGGAGGCCATTACTCATTACAAGGCGCTTTCCTTACGATATCCTAATTCCCCGCTATCGTACCGCACAGACATCTTAGTTGCGGAGTGTTTAATTGCGCTTAAGGATTGGAAGGGGGCTGTGGCGCATTTGGATTCAGTGCTTACTAAATATAAAGGTAAGGTCCCGCTTGATTCGGTTATGATCAATATGATTTTAATGTATAAAGATGAGCTTAAGGATATTGCGAAGGCAAAAGCGTTGTGTGAGCGCTTGATCCAAGAGTACCCTAAAAGCAAAGCTGTGCCCTTGGCGCAAGGAATACTTAAAGGAACAGAATAATGAAAGAATTAATTAAAGAAACTAATGATCGAGACATCGCTACGATAAAAGATTTTCTTAATGCCAGTCTTAAGGAGATGATTGCCTTGCTTGAGGCTGAAAGCGGCTCATTATTCTTATTTGATTCTGAACAGCAGGAGCTGGTGTTGGATTCTTTTTATAATTCAGTGAATTTGCCAATTAAGGGTCTGCGCAGGCGCATCGGAGAGGGAGTAGCAGGCAAGATTGCGGATAACAAAAAGTCTGTTTTGGTTAAGGATATTAAGCAAGATAACCGTTTCAAGAAAAACGGGTTTACGCACTACCACACCGATTCCTTTGTCGCTATACCACTTTTTGGGACGCGAGGATTTATCGGCATTATCAGCGTGACTGATAAGAAATCAGGCGAGCCATTTTCAGAAAAAGACTTACGCACAGCCGAGCTTATCGCACGCTACGCCTGCGCCACGGTTGATAAATTATTGCAATGTCAAACGCTGGAGCAGGAGAAGCAACTGCTAGAGAAGCAGAAAAACTTTTTAGAAAAGTATGCTTCGGTTGGCAAATTAGCCGCCGGGATTGTGCACGAAGTAAACAATCCTCTTGATGGCGTTATCAGATATACCAATATGTTGTTAAGCCATGCCGATACCAACAATGTTGCGCGAGAATATATCGCCGAGATTAAGCAAGGGCTTAATAGGATTGCCGGGATCACTAAATCGTTGCTTGAATTTTCACATCAGGTTAATTCATCGTCAGCGCCGAAGAACTATATTGAAGTCCATAAGCTTATCGATGATTCCTTGGAAATGCTTAGCGACAAGCACTCTGACAGGGTGATGGTTACAAAGCGCTACGCAGAAAATGTGCCCCGCCTGCTTAACCTAGGGTTATCTCCCTTGATAAGGAATTTAATTAAGAATGCCTTTGACGCGATGCCGGCAGTCGGAACGCTTGAAATCACGACGGAAATTAAAGAAGGGCAGTTTATTGTTACATTCTATGATTCTGGGATTGGTATTCCCGATGAATGCAAGCCGCGTATCTTTGAGCCGTTTTTTACTACTAAGACAAAAGGCCAGAATGCCGGCCTTTGGTTAGCCATGTGCAATGAAATCATTAAGAAATATGACGGCCATATTAAAGTTGAAAGCAGCTTAGGGCGAGGAAGCCGCTTTAGCGTTTTTATCC
>JAGOIJ010000062.1 GCA_017995695.1 Candidatus Omnitrophota bacterium
GTGCTGCCCCAGTGTACAATGGTGCCCGTTCTTTAAACAACTGATCGCAAAAATCGAGCAGAGGTTAAGCTGCACTAATGATTGGGGAATTCCCATGATTGAAGCAACAATCAAAAGCGTTGCCGTTACAAATGAAACCAGCGTGCTGGAAAATAGTCCTAAAGGGACGATATCCTTACCTGCAGTTTCAAGCGTTCCGGCCCCTAACAGTGCAGCGCCTAAACCAAAGAGCGGAGAAATCACAAGCAAACCCGCCGGAATTGTAACCATCCCTGCCCCAAAGAGTGGACCAACGGCGTTACCGACGTTATTAGTGCCAATGGCAAATGCCACATAACAACTTGCTACCAGCGCTGAAATTTTTAGCTTCTTCTCGTTAGCAAATAATGTCTGATAAATATGCACATTATTATGCTCAGGCGGATATATGATGCGATACAACAACCACGTCAAAGCAAAAGAGAGCGCCGGCAAGATTACCCAAAACGGCACTATTTTAAAAAATACTGTTTTCACGTTTAGCTGTTGAAAGTATAGGCCTGCGCCGGCGATGGACGCTACTGTGACCTGACTCGTTGATTGGGGGATCTTAAGCAAATTTGCCAAAAACAATCCAACGGTTGCTGCTCCAAGAATAACCAAAACTACATCTGCAGTAAGCACCTGCTGCGCCACAAGACTTTTGCCAAGCGTAGCTGAAACGCCCTTGCCAAGCAATACCGCGCCCAAAATCACAAACAAGGAAAAATTGAAGACAGCATTGCGTTTCTTAATCAGACGTGCGCCATACAATGACGCAAACGATGGCGCAATGCCGCTAGCCCCCATGTTAAGCGCAAAGATAATAATGATTAAAATCAAAAGCGCATGTTTAATCAATTGCTAACCTCTTTCGCATGAGCTTTGAGCGGCCGCGTATGAATCCCGCACTCGCCGCCGCACTTGGAGGTACCGATCCAACGGCCGGCGCGCTCATTATCGTCATTCGTAATCTTAGTGCACGGCGAACACCCTAAAGAACGATAACCTTCTGCGTACAGCGGATTGACCGGGACACCGTACAGCGCCAAATACTGCCACACCTCCCGCTCCTTCCAGATAAGGATAGGGTTAAGCTTAATCAAGCCTTTATCCCTCTCCTCAACCTCTTTGAAATCAGTGCGTGTCCTTCCTTCGGTACAACGTAAGCCGGTAACCCAACACTGAACGTGCATTTGCGCAATCGCGCGCTGGACCGGCTCAACTTTAAGAATATCGCAGCAGCGATCTGGCTCGGTTTCATACAACCTTTCAGGTATAGCGGTATCGTTTTTAAAAATGTTGATTTCCGGGTAGCGACTTACTACTTCGTGCATAAACTGAACAGTTTCGGCAGGCTTATAGCGAGTGGTAACAATAAATCCGCGGATCTTCGGGCTAACCTTCTTGGCAAGATCCCAGACTGCCACCGAATCTTTTCCCAAACTATTAGCCACCACAAGCGCATCACCATACTCTGCATATGCCTCCTGAATAAGCTGCTTTGCACGTTCAACCTTTTGCTTAAAGTTCAACGTCTCAACCAATGTCTTTAAATCATCCTTGTTGTGTAACAAACTCATTTTAACGCCTCCTTTTCCGCAGAAAGCGGAACACCAAACCATCCGATAGGTTTGAGTGCCATTCTCCTAATACATTATCATCTCTATTATGTTAGTAGTGATTAGTTTATAAATAAACCAGCTTTAAGCTGGTGACAACAACTACCCTATTCATCGGCAAATTTATACTACAATCCCTATAAACATTATAGAGTTTATCATATTTCTATTTCTTGTCAAGTTATTTTTTAATTTTTTTCGGAAGAGCGTCCCCCGAAAGGTACAGTTACAAGCTTAATTCTTTAAACGCTAGGCGGATGCGGAGGGGGATGTTGGGGGCGCTGATGATTTCCGTAACCATGGCCACGCAGCGCGCGCCATGATTGAGCACTTCCTTAAGGTTATGCAGCTTGATGCCGCCGATGGCGACAAAGGGGATGTTAATGTTCTTAACGACGTAGTCTAAATATTCCAATCCGACAGCCGGGCAGACATCTTTTTTTGTGGTGGTTGGATATAGCGGCCCCACGCCAATATAATCTGCGCCTGCACGCACTGCTTCCTGCGCCTGCTTTGGCGAATGCGTAGAAACTCCAATGATCATTTCATTGCCCACTAACTTACGCGCTTCTGTAATCGGCAAATCCTGCTGGCCTAAATGCACGCCATCAGCCTTAAGCGCAAGGGCAAGGTCAATATCATCATTAACGATAAAGGTGGCCCCGGCCTTACGCGCCAGAAGAATAATCTTTCGCGCTTCTTTAAATTTCTCTTTCTTGGTCTTCTCTTTTTCGCGGTACTGTAAAATTTTCACTCCGCTGGTAATGATTTGTCTGGCTACATCAAGCGTTCTTCTGCCACAAGAATATTCTTCACTCGTTATACAATATAATGCGTGATTGAGTTTTTTAAGCTTACGCTTCTGTGTCAGGAATTTTTCAGTACCCATGCTAGTATTGCGTCTGCTTGCTTTGCCGCAGCGACTAACACCCGTGGCGCGCACGGCGGCAAACTTGGCGACGCTTCATTGCGATGATCCCCTATAAACACAAAATTTTCTTGTACTGTGCGCGTGACAATACTATCAGCATTACCCCACCCTGCAAGGCCTGAAGCTGAAACAAAGAATATATCCTTCTTCCAAAACACACGCGCAAGCATTTGCTTTTCTTCTGCCTTATCAAAGGCCTCAACTAAAACGTTGCACGAAGAAAACAGAAGCGTTGCATTATGCTCCGTGACCTTTTCGCTCGCTACAATAATCTCAAGGTCCGGGTTAATCAACAAAAGATTTGCGCACAAGGCTTCGGCCTTGGGCAAGCCAATTTGGTTAAGAAAATACCACTGCCGATTAAGATTCGCGGCTTCCACAACGTCGAAATCGCATAGGGTGAGCTTACGGAATCCAGAACGCACCAAAGCCATAGCGCAGTTTGATCCAAGACCGCCTAGACCAGCAATACCCACGCGCGTGGCTTGGATCTTTTCTAAACGCTCTTTACCAAAATAGTTCCTTAATGCCTGCTCAAACGTATTCATCGAAAAAACCTCTCAAAACCAATCCTTAAGCACTGGCTGGTAACCGCGCGCACGTATCATCTGCATTACCTGCGTGACACTGCTTTCATCTGCAATGGCAAACTGCCCTTCGGTTTTTTCTGACAAGGCATACCCGCCGACTTCGGTATGCGAACCCGCAGACATGCGCGTTACGCCAAGCCCGATTAAGTTTGCGCGCAGTGTTTGCGTTTCGCGGGTTGATAAGGAAATTGAAGCTCGCGGTAACAATAATCGCAAGGCAAGTAAGATCTGCACAAATTCCCGATCTGACACAGGACAACACCCTGAGAAATCGCCAATATGCTTTTGCAGCCGCGGCAAAGCAACGCCAATCTCAACTTCCGGATAGTGCCTTTGCAACCACAAAGCATGCAACCCTACGCAAAACACATCAAAACGCCAGTCACCCAGCCCTAACAATACCCCGATCGTCACCTGCCGCATCCCGGCAGCGCATCCGCGCATTGGCGCATCCAGACGAAACTGATAATCCTGCTTTGGCCCTCGCGGGTGAAGTTTCGCATACAACGTACTATCGTATGTTTCCTGATATATCGTCAGGCCGTCGACTTCTTCCTGAACAAGCTCTTTGTATTCCTCTGTTGAAAGTGGATAAATCTCAACCGCGATGGATGCAAAGTGATCCCGCAGCTGGCGCACACACTCCTTTATATAGGTAAGAGGCGACTGCTGCCGCGATTCGCCGGTCAGCAAGAGTAGGTGTTGAATGCCGCTTTGCGCAATAACCCGAGCTTCTTGAGCCACCTCTTCGGGCTTTAATTTCTTACGCACAATAGTATTGGCGCGATTAAAGCCGCAATACAAACATTCGTTTTCGCAGAAATTGGAAATATAGAGAGGCGCATACAAACCAATAGTTTTGCCAAAATTATCTACGGTGATCTGTTGAGCCCTTTGCGCCATGCGCTCAAGGTGAGGTTGAGCAGCCTCAGAAAGCAAGATGAAGAAATCATCCTGGGCAATACTTTCTTTTTGTAGAATCTGCAAGACACGAGATGATGAAACGTCATGCAATACATGGGCGTATCGCTTGAGCCCTTGGTCAGGAAGTATGTTCTTGAAGGCATGTTCCATTTAATGTAAAAACCCGGTAAGCGGCGATGAAGCCTCGGCACGATCGTGAGGGAGCGCAACGCCAGCTCGATATGCCAGTCTTCCTGCGCGCACAGCGAGTGTAAAAGCTAACGCAGTGGCAGACGGATCCCGAGAAACAGCAACGGCTGTATTCACTAAAACGGCGGCAGCGCCTAACTCCATTGCCTCTGCCGCATGCGATGGCCTGCCAATGCCTGCGTCAACAATAACCGGCAGATCGACCTGATCGACAATAATACGTATTAATTCTCTCGTGCATAATCCTTTGTGTGTCCCAATAGGAGAACCAAGCGGCATAATTGAGGCAGCCCCTGCGTCGCGCAGCCGCAACGCATCATTAAGATCAGGATTCATGTACGGCATCACGACGAAGCCCTCCTTAGCGAGCCGGGCAGTTGCCTTAATGGTCTCGGCGTTATCCGGCAGAAGATATACCGCATCATTAATGACTTCAATCTTGATCCAGTTGCCGCACCCTGCAGCCTGCGCAAGATGAGCAATACGCACCGCCTCATCTGCGTTACGCGCACCCGAGGTATTAGCCATGACAATGCATTGCTTAGGAATATATTCCAAGATATTCTCCTGCTGCTTGCGTAGATCAACGCGCCGCACCGCCACGGTCACCACTTGCGCTTCAGATGCAACGATCGCTTCGCGCATTAACGCATATGAGGAGAATTTTCCCGTCCCAAGAAAAAATCGGTTCTCTATTGATTTTCCGCCGATAACAAGCGTATCAGTAACCACGTTAACCACCTCCCACAAACGAAACAATTTCCAACGAATCATGCTCCCGCAAACTCACCGAAGGCCATTCCTGCTGTGGCAGGATAGCGCCATTATATTCAACTACAGCCCGGTTAACTATAATGCCCAGTTGCGCCAATAGCGCTTGCACGGTGACGCCTGATGAAACTGCTATCACTTCACCATTTACTCTTATATTCATCGTCTTCCCCTTGTATTGCTTTCTGACTCCACACCCGGCGCTTATGCGGATTTGCGCCGGTGTTCGGCTTTCTGCCTTCTACACCCGGCGCTTATGCGGATTTGCGCCGGTGTTCGGCTTTCTGCCGAAAAAAAACCCTTATGCCAAAGACATAAGGGTTTACGTTTATTGCTCCCTACGCTGGCATTATCCAGTCCTGCTTAGCCCTTTTATGGTAAAGTGATAGTAGGGCTTCGCAGAATCCTCCTTCAGGAGGAATCAGGTTCTATGGGTAATCCGCTTGCTGCGCGGAACTCTCAGACTGCTCGTACAGCCTCCCCATTATGTACACGTTATTCTAGACCGCAACGCGCTCATTGTCAATACCCTAAGCGCCTCGCACAATAAAAAAACCAAAGGCAAAGAACATAATCGCCATTAAAAGCTTGATAAGCTGCATATGCTTTTTAATCAGGCGTGAAAATCCTTCAGAGGTAACCCCGAACAAGGCGAACACCAACACCCCTGCCAGCGGGACAACAAACATAGCATTGTAAAGCAGCAAATAAACAAAAGCGCGCATACGCAGGCCCGACTCCTTGAGCATAAAAGTGATAGTCGGTAAGTATAATTGGCCAGTGCACACCGCTTCAAGAAGCGAGATAAGAAATCCTGTTACGAAGGCGCTCAAAATCAATTTCAAAACTTTCTTTTGAGGAACAACTGCCGCTGCGTCAAGGCTTGTTTTTCTATAATGCATACCGATAACCGCGTGAATCTTGTTTTTCACCGCTTGAGGCAACTGCAAGACTAACCCTTCAGTTTTACCGGTCTTGCGCAGGAGCCACAGATCATACAATGCAATGATCCCCAGCACAAAACAAAACGCAGCCATCGCATAATAAAGGATTTTTGCAAAAAGATAGAACTGATTGAGCGCGTATAGAAAACGAAAGATTCCTAAACCTACCAACACATAGGTCAAGAATACGGCAAAAATAAAAGAAAGCCCTATAATCAACAGCTCTCGCTTACGGTATCCCTGGAACGCAAGAAATGAAATAAAGAATACAATGACGGTAAACGCGCACGGGTTAATGCCATCGATTAACCCTGCGAACAAGATAGCGGCCAATCCAAAAGATAAAAACTGCCGCGTTAAATCAACACCCGGCAGTTTTTCCAAGGCGTGCGCAGCCCTTTCTTGGCGCAACGCATCCTGGATTAGAGTATCCAGGCCTGTTTTAATATGTTCATATCCAACGAGAAACTTCCCCGCCATAAAAATCGAGGGAACGCCCTCTTCTTTACAGTTATATCGTTCCTTTAACGCCAGCATGAGCTTAAAATTATTTATATCCGCAATATCAAAATACTGGATACTGATCTTGCCCTCGTAGAACTTGGTAATCAGCGGCATAACATCGTGTCTTGTTTTATGGCAGGCATGACAACTTTCAGAAAAGAAAAATAAAAGCAGGGGAAGCTTCTGTCCTTGTTTGAGTTGATCAAGGACAACAAGGTTTGCAGAGGTTTCTTGTGGGACAGCCGCAGCTGATGCTGACTCTTGCGCACAACCCAACGCGAAGCTAATAGACACCAACCACAACCCAAGAAAAATCTTTTTAAATATCACACGCAGCATTGCTGAAATAAAGCGCCTTCTTAGGACAGGCTGCAACGCACGATGCGCATTGCAAACAATCCCTGTCGTTAACAGTTAAAACACCTTTCTGTTTAAACAGATACGGCTTGATCTGCACAGGGCAGGCCTTAGCGCATAATTTACACTCCACGCACTTATCGGAATCGATGGTTAACGGCGACTTGCTTTTACCGGTAAGATTTATTATTGTGCCAATAGGGCAGATCATACACCAGGAGCGCTGGTGAAATATTATCGCAAGGATAACCCCTAATGTTGTCGTAACGGTCAGCATGATGATAAAAAAGAACCCAATTTGATCTGCATGAGGCCAGCGCATAATAAGATTCACTATCATAATAATCATTAAAAGGGCCAGCGCGCCGAGCCTAAAAGGAATATTCTTAAACAACGCGGGGATCTTTTTCTGGGGGCTCAACGGCCGCGCCAAAGCATCATAAAAACTGCCTCGCGGGCAATACCAATCGCACCACTTTCTTTTACGCATCAATCCCATACCAAAACCCAGCAACATACATGCGGGTATGAAGTATCCTAAGAAAGGAAACTGCCAACCAAAAATAAGAATAAGGACAAATACAAACGCCATACCGTATTGCCGCAACCTTCTCTTTGCCTCAAATAGTTTAAAGTTTTCCATAGTTAGTTTTTTTGTTGGATAAGATATCTAAAAACGCCCAGCGCAGCTTTCGAGCCTTCGCCAGCAGCAATAATAATCTGTTTCTCCGGCACATCGGTTACATCTCCCGCAGCAAATATGCCAGGGATATTTGTTTCGTTGCGCGCATTAACTTTGATTTCTTCACGATTATTTTTCTCAACGCCTGTTGCGAACTCGGAGTTAGGCAAGAGTCCGATCTCAACAAACACTCCCTCAACAGGTAACACCTCATCCTTACCGTTACAGGAAACCTTAATACCTTTTACCATTACCTCACCTAAAACCTCTTTAACCTGCGTGTTATTCAACACCGTCACCAAAGGGCTTTGCTCGACTTTTTCACGCATTACCGCGTCCCCGCCTAATTGAGCAACGTTGTTGATTACGTAGATTCTTTTGGCAATGCGCTCAAGCTGTAACGCTGCATCAAGGGCAGAGTTTCCGCCTCCGATCACCGCAACCACCTTATGTGCGAATAACGGTCCGTCGCACGTTGCGCAATAGGTAAGCCCCCGATTTTTAAACTCCTTTTCCCCAGGGACGTTGAGTTCGCGCGTGCGCTTACCAGATGCTATAATCAGGGTTCGCGCCTGATAGATGTCTTTGTCGGTCGTAACCGAAAACAACGCCCCTTCTTTCTTAATAGAAAGCGCGCGCTCCCCTTCTTTCAAGGCAATGTCATAACGCTTTAAGTGCTCTTCGAATTTAGCTGCGAGATCCGGCCCGGTAATAAACTGATACCCAGTATAGTTTTCTATATCGCCGCTCCAGGCTGCCTGACCTCCGATATCCGGACTGATCACTAAGATATTCAACTTTTTACGCGCAGCGTAAACACTCGCCGTTATCCCCGCGGGGCCTGCGCCGATAATAATAACATCGAACATAGTCTTAGAGCCCTAACGCCTGCTGGATGCGCGATTTATCGAACCCAACAATAATCTCACCGTCAATATCAATAACAGGAACACCCATCTGTCCAGACCGTTCAATCATTTCTTCTGCCCTCGCCTGATCAGTAGATACATCGTAATTCTCAAAGGCAATATTATTGTCAGTCAAAAATTGCTTTAGCCTGATGCAATAGGGGCAAGTCGGCGTACTGTATACTTTAACACTTTTAGCCATTGAGTACTCCCTTCTGTGCTAGCGTAACGTATTCTTGATATCCGTAAGTCTTCTTAAATGATACTGCTCCTGCTGAATCAGCTCGTCAACGATCTTCTGGTCGGAGGCCGGTACCACCTTTTTCATACCTTCATAAAAAATAATGGAATCCTTTTCAAAGCCAATACCCATATCTACTGCCTCCAATGCAGTATGCACCTTCCCGGCTAATGCTTTTCCTTTGTCTTTCTGGGTAAAGACATGATCGCTAGCCAAAGCATTCATGTAAGAAAAATACTCTTGAGGGAACGCCTCTGTCGGCTGATACTGCTCAACCTTAGATAGAAGCTTAGTGAAAGTAGTAATATGCCGCGCTTCTTCTTGAGAAAGAAAA
>JAGOIJ010000063.1 GCA_017995695.1 Candidatus Omnitrophota bacterium
CTCTTTGGTATCCCCGGTAAACCTCAACTGTTGGTTGAGGAGCTTCGTACCGCTCTGGTTCCGGCGACGGAGGGAATACATATTGAAATACCGTATCCCAACTCACCGGCCGCGGCTGCTCCATCTGCGTATCAGACGGAGAACGCAACACCAAACGAAGCTTTCCCTGGTCTTGCACAAATGAAATAATATTTGCTTCTTGAGGATTCAAGGCGACTGTAATTAAAGCGGATGCTGCGTCAGCTGCTTTTTCTTCGCTTGCATAGCGGGACACTTGCCGCGCCTGCGCGCCTAAATTCTGCCCGACAGCCAAAATTTGCACATTCTGAAATAAAGGTAACATGGCTAGCTGTGTTGCTTGTTTGCCATCAGCGCCCATAGCAGGCACCGGGACTGACGCTATAATATCAACGTAATCGCCTGGCTTAACCATGCCAGCCAGAGAAGCAATATTATCAACGGAAATAGTTACTGCGCGTTTACCGACGGGTGTTGATTGGGCTAGCGTGCCGCTTGCGCGCGCATACGCTAATTTATCAAGAGAAATTTGTTCTCCTGCCCTGATCGGAATAGTCACCACCTTGCCAAAGACACTTGAAAGATCTGCTACCGCGCGTGCGTCACGATCGCTGTCGGAAACAATTTTACTTTCCACCATATCAGCAGTTATTTCCTTGCCAGGAGCAATATCTGATCGAGCAATAAATACCGGCCTTAAGTTAGCTCGTTCTCGCTCTAACTCTTCCCGAGCTTTGTCTTCAGCTGCTTTTTTCTGACCTTGCAAATACACGTTGATCATGAAGAATGTCAACAAGCCTAATACAACACTCAAGATAATAAATAGCTTCTGCTTAGGAATCTGTGGCAGTTGTAGTGGCATTACCGTATCGCTCCCTCGTTTATTTCTATCTTGGCTTCGCGCTGCAGTTTCTGCGTCAGCGCTTCGATGCTTGCCTGTTGTTTTTCCATCTGCAATTCCTGCTTGATCAAGCTTTCAAGCTCTGAAAAACTTTTTTGCTCACCGCCCCGCTTTGCTTCCAACTTAATAATCGCATAGCCATCAGCGGTCTTAAAGATATTGCTTAAGCTGCCCACCGCAAGCGTGGTCGAAAACGCAACTGCTTCAAAATCTGCGGGTTTATCGCCTCGCTTAATAAACCCGGTGTCGCCGCCGTTCTTGCTGCTTGCGACTCTTGAGCGCTCTTTCGCTAAAGTCGCAAAATCTGCGCCATCAAGCAACTGCTTGTAAATATCTTTTGCCTCTTGCTCTGTTGCAACCACCAGTTCCCGCACTTGCCGCTCTTCAGGCGATTTTAGCATCGCTTTATTTTCATCGTAGAATTTCTTTGTCTCATCAAAGCTGACCTTGATCTTATCAACCTCTTCCTTACCCAGGGCGAGAATCAATAAATTCATTTTTGTTCTTTCAAGGGCTTGGGCAATCTCTGGCTTCCTATCTAAACCCCGATCAAGCGCCTCTTGATAAAACAACGCCCGACGCACAAGCTCTTCCTTCAAATATCGTATTTTTTGCTCGCGCGTGGTGATTTTCTGATTCGCGGGCAAATTGCGCGCCTCAACTTCTTCATTATATGCTTCAATTTCCTGATTCAATTCCTCAAGCGTAATAGGAATGGTATTTACTTTGGCAATCTGTGTTCCATATACTTTAATGGAAGGTGTACTTGATTTTCCGGGTGTCTTCTTCCCTCCTAAAAGTGACTCGATCTGACTGCATCCGGTAAGCGCAACTAACATACCTCCGACTATAATCAACCGCACAACCGTCTTACCCATAGAACTCCTCCAGTGTTATACCTTTTTTATTTCATTGATAATTTTAATCAACAGGTCTGCAATCTTCGCTACCAGAAAGAGATAGAAAAAAGCAAAGGGGTACAGCACCATAATCACGACCCCCATCCAACGGGGAAATTCAGGCACCAACCCCATCAAAATAGCCACTCCACTGATAACTCCCAGGCACAAAAAAATCCAGGCAGCAGTTTTCACCACTACACTGGAAACCTGTAGAAACCCTAAATGTTCGCGCATCCACACTCCTTACGAGTTTTAGTATTAATTCGTTGTATCACAAACTGTTAACAATTGCAAGAAATTTTTAATCTCGTATACATTCTTCGCACTAAACTACATGCGTTACAGCTCGTACGCGCAACGAGGGATCATTGAAAAGAATGATAGCCCAACTATGTCCACGCTTCGCTCTTTAATAAACAATTGAGGACTCTAAGAAACTACGCTGGGCCGGTTGAAAATTACTAATAGCCCCAACCGGATTTGAACCGGTGTTTAATGGCTGAGAACCATTCGTCCTAGACCAGGCTAGACGATGGGGCCAAATGATTTGCGAGATTATGATACCATAATTAATTCTTTGGTCAATTAATTTCTCCATTATCGATAAATCTGTTGACCATATCATTGCGCTAGTATATACTGGCCTTAACCATCTTAAATAATAGTTCTCATTATGCGCATAGGCTTAGGATTAAGCACGACAAAGGATCATCTGCAGGCAGTCAAGGAAGCGCTGGCGCAAGCCAATGCTGTTGTCCCCCAAGAAACTGCGGACTTGGTTCTTGTCTTTAGCACCACCGAATTCGCCCACCCGCTCGTTCTTAAAACTATTGCCGAATCTACGCGACAAATACCCGTGGTAGGATGCAGCAGTCTTGCCCTCATTTCACGTCAAGGCATCAGCAAACATGGACTCCTCATTGTACTTATCGACTTGCCGAGCGAAATCTATTATAATACCGCCCACATCGCACAACCATCTACGTCAGCGTTACTTGCCGCCGGACAAGCATTAGGAGAAAAATTACTGTACGGGACTAAAGGCATCCACCGCGATTTTGGCCTGTTATTCACCGACGGAACTATGCACGACAATTCCCAGCTTATCGCCGGGCTTCAGGAACGGCTTGGCCGCAGTTTTCCTCTTATCGGCGCCTCAGCATCGGATGATCTTTTATACCAACGAACCTATCTCTATGCCAATCAAGAAGTGTTCAACCAAGGTCTGGTCAGCATCCTTTGGGGAGGTAAAATTAGTTTTGGCCTGGGGGTAAAGCATGGGTGGAAACCTCTTGGCAAACCCAGACACATCACCAGAAGTGATAGCAATATCGTCTATGAAATCGACGGCGCGCCGGCGGCGGATATTTATACAGAATACCTTGATAAGAGTATCGAACAGGTGAAAAAAGACTTGCGCTATATATCCGTATTTTATCCCATTGGCATGCCGATCCCCGGAGAACAAGAATACCTCTTACGAAACATCCTGGCCATTCAAGAGGACGGTTCTTTAGTATGCCAAGGCAATGTCACGCAGGGCAGCACCATTCGCTTGATGATCGGCACTAAAGAGTCCTGCCTTACCGCTGTGCATGAAGCGCTGGATACGGCCTTAAACCATCTGCCAGCGCAAGAAACTAAACTTGCCTTACTGTTTGATTCTGCCTCGCGCTATCAGCTCTTAGGAAGACAGGCCAGTAAAGAGCTGCGCATTGTGCTTGATCGTTTAGGTAAACACACCGTTATCGCAGGCATCTATTCTTTTGGGGAGCAAGCCCCCCTCCAATCTATTGATCAACGAGGGAGAGCAAATTTCCACAATCAAACTTTCACCATATTGACCATGGGGTAATGTTATGCCAAATGTTGACTTCTTTCTGTTTTTTTATTTGACTGGTTTTGCAGGATTAGGCGCCGTAATTTATCTTGTGTTCGTCAACTGGAACAAGATGGAAAAAATAAAAGAGTTGCTTGAGGTTGTTGAAACCTTACGCAGATCTCTCGATGAAATGGATGAGCAGGCAAAATTAATCGTGCGCACCGATATGGAATTAAATAAAACGCAGGAAGAGCTAGACAAAAAAATGACCGGCCTCTATACTCTCCAAAGACTCTCCCGTTCCATAAGCACGACCCTCCAGGAAAGCGAGATCTTCAAGCGCATCAGCCCTGATGACTTAAAAGACATCGGATTTGAGAAAACCCTGATTATTACACAGGGCTCCTCGGACAAAGAATTTCTCATCAGATTCCACCTTGGCTATAGCGCAGCAGAGCTTGCTAGCATCCAAGCAGCATTCCATCAACAAAACGATTTTTTTACCGGATTAATTAACAATGAACAAACCATTGCTTCAGCAACAGACCCTGCCATACCTCAACACGCTGAACTCTCCCGTTTTTTTAACGTTACCTCATTTGTGCTGTCGCCGATCCTGCCTAAAGAAGGGGCAAAGGGATTGTTCTTTGTCGGCACCAGCGACTCTGATACCGTCATCACCGAAGGGGATGAAGAGCTCATCAATATCTTAGCAAACCAGCTTGGCCAGGCCATGGAAAATGCCCGTCTCTTTGAAAAAACCTGGAAGGCTCAGCAGGAGCTGGAGAAAAAAGTCGAGCAAAGGACAAAAGAACTCACCATCGCCCTTGATGAGGTGCGCCAGATCAACAGGCGCAAAACAGATTTTGTTTCAAGCGTTTCGCATGAATTAAGGACCCCTCTTACCTCGATCAAAGGCTACGCCGCAATTCTCTTGGCGGGAAAATTAGGAGAATTACCTGTTGACATACGGGAACGCTTAAGTAAAATAAATCAGCACAGCGATGAACTAGTGCACATGGTCAATGATCTTTTGGATATTTCGCGTATCGAGGCAGGCAAGGTGACCATGAAGCAGGAGTCGCTTGAGCTTAAAGCGATAGCTGAAAAAGTTGCCGATCTTTTGGGCGAGCAGCTCAAAGCAAAACACATCAATATGGTTATTGAAATCCCCGCGCAGGCCAGTGCGGTTTTTGCAGATCGCAGCCACATCGAACGTGTTTTGATTAACCTTCTTGGTAACGCTTTGAAATTTACGCCGGAACATGGAACCATTAGTATCAAAAGCCGCGCCGCAGACAACAATATCATACAAATCGACGTAACCGATACAGGATGCGGCATACCGCCCGATATGCAAGAAAAGATTTTTGAAGAATTTTACCGCGTGGAAAACGCAATCAACGAGCAAGTAAAAGGCACAGGGCTTGGGCTCGCCTTGGTCAAACATATTATTGAAGCGCATCGAGGCACTATTTGGGTAAAAAGCAACGAAGGCGCTGGCTCAACCTTCAGCTTCACCTTGCCCAAGCCTGCATAATATTATGGCGATCAAAATTCTGGTAGTTGATGATGATCCGGACATTCGCGATGTGCTGAAACTTACGCTGGCTGAAGAAAACTATGAAGTTTTTGAAGCTGGCGACGGGGAAAAAGCGCTCAAGCTCATCCAAACCAAAACTCCAAACCTGGTGCTGCTTGATTACAAAATCCCAAAAATGGACGGGAGAGAAGTATGCCGCAGGGTAAAAAAAGACATCCTGCTACGCCACTTACCTATTATTATGGTAACCGGCAAGGGCGATATCAGCGATAAAGTAAACGGCATTGACGCTGGCGCTGATGATTATGTGGTTAAACCTTTTGAACCAAAAGAGCTCTTGGCGCGCATCCGCATGGTTTTGCGCAGGACCGAACGGGACTTAGAAGCTAACCCGCTTACGCGACTACCCGGAAACGTTTCGATTATGAACGAGCTTGACCGGCGCCTTTCGTTAAAAACATTCTTTGCGGTTTGCTATGTCGACCTTGATAAATTTAAAGCGTATAATGACAAGTATGGTTTTGAGCGCGGCGATGAGGTAATTCGAGAAACCGCGCGCATTATGATCCGCACAGTTCAAGAAAAAGGAAGCCCGGATGATTTTATTGGGCATATCGGCGGAGATGATTTCGTGATCATCACCGTGCCGGAAAATGTCGACCCCATCTGCGAGAAGATCATCACCGATTTCGACGCTACCAGCCCTTCATTTTACAACGAGCTAGATAGGAAAAACGGTTATATTGTCGGGCACGACCGCAAGGGAAAAGAACAAAAAATCCCTTTACTCTCTGTTTCTATCGGCGTCGTCACTAATTCCACCCGCACTATTGACCACGTTGCGCAGATCGGGGAGATTGGCGCGGAGCTTAAAGAATACGCCAAAAGCCTTGAGCGCAGCAACTACGTCAAAGATAAGCGAAAAGATTCCTCGCTATAAACAAAATCCCGCGCCTCCACTATATTTAAAACAGAATAGGAGAAGGTGCGGGATTATTTTATGCGAGGAGAGGGAGTTGAACCCTCACAGGCTCATCGCCCAACAGCCCCTCAAACTGTCGCGTCTGCCATTCCGCCATCCTCGCGTAATTACGTAGAAGAAAAACGATTTGCACCACTATTATACACAATTAGGATTAAATAGCAAGAAATTAGGAAAGCAAGCAGAGGCGCCCTCCCAATGAGAGCGCCTCTGCTTGCATCAATCTCTATCTATAGGTAACCTTGCGCCGATTATGCTCCGTACAAAGCTTTTAATTGAGCAATTGTCGGATGCTGAGGATAGTATTCCCCCTGTGGTCCAAGGTACCCTGAACCGTGCTTAGTTAAGGTAATCGTCGTGTAGCTGCCATTGGTATTAGCAATAGTCACGGTTGATGTCTGCCCATACACCTCCTGGGGCGGAGGCACCACCACATACCCTGTCGGACATTGTGTATAGTAAACATGCCCATGGCGATAATACCGCCTACCGCCGGTAACAATACTGGCATGACCGAACGGAAGCGATCTCACCACCACGCCAAAACGAGGCGTTCCAAAGGAAAAACTAAAGAAACTCGGTTGAGTGAATCGAATGGTGGGGTAGTGGGATCTTGAGTGCCTGGAATATCGAACGCTGCGGTCGTCGCGCCGTGATTGATGCCGACTGTCGGCTTGGGCTTCTGTCACTCCTATAATCGATAGCATGCAAACAACTGCGCCTAACCACGCCCAACGTTGCAAAACTTTTCTTTTCATGGTCTCCTCCTTTTGTGTTCTTTACCGTTAGACGCAAGAGCCATGAAAAAAGTTTACACGCTTATTTCTTTTGTTCGATTTTAGCCCATTCATCGCGCAGGGTGACCGTGCGATTAAAGATAATTTTTTTGGTCTCCGCTTCAATATGGTCGACCACAAAATAACCGAGCCGCTCAAATTGAAAACAGTTACGAACACGCGCCTGCTTAAGGCTGGGCTCAGCCTGACAGGCAGTAAGGACTTCAAGGGAAGCAGGATTAAGGTTCGCGGTAAAATCAACACCCTCGGGCATATCAAGAGGATTGCGTTGCTTAAAAAGCGTATTATAAATATTGACGCGCACTTCTTGGGCATGGCGGCAGGAAACCCAATGCAGCGTTGTCTTTACCTTGCGGCCATCCGGGGCATCACCGCCGCGCGTGTTTGGATCGTAGGTACAGTGAATTTCTTGGATCTTTCCCGTCGCAGGATCTTTTTTGATGCCCACGCACGTGACAAAATAAGCGTAGCGCAAACGCACCTCCCGGCCAGGGGCTAAGCGGTAAAATTGCTTAGGTGGATCCTCGCGAAAATCATCCTCCTCAATATACAACTCGCGAGAAAAAGGAATCTTGCGTTTGCCCATTGCGGGATCTTCGGGATTATTAATCGCCTCCATCTCTTCCACCAGATCAGCCGGATAATTATCTATGATAACCTTAAGCGGCTTAAGCACAACCATGACGCGCGCAGCGGTTTTGTTTAACTCTTCGCGCACGCTGTTCTCAAGCAAGGCCATATCCACAATACTATCGGCCTTTGCTACGCCGATCTGTTCGCAAAATTTACGAATTGAGTCGGGCGTATAGCCGCGGCGCCGTAAACCCGACAGTGTGGGCATGCGCGGATCATCCCAACCAGAAACATAGTTTTTTTCTACCAACTCCAGGAGTTTGCGTTTGCTTAATACCGTATGGCTTAAGTTAAGCCGGGCAAATTCGATCTGTTGAGGATGATGGATAGCCAACTCATGCAAGATCCAGTCATACAGCGGGCGATGCACTTCAAATTCAAGCGTGCAAATGGAATGCGTAATGCCCTCAAGGGAATCGCAAATACAATGGGTATAGTCATACGTTGGATAAATACACCAAAGCAACCCGGTGCGATGATGCGAAGCTTTTCTGATGCGATAAAAGACAGGATCGCGCATCAACAAATTAGGATGCGCCATGTCAATCTTGCCGCGCAAGACTTTCTTTCCGTCGAGAAATTCGCCTGCCTTCATGCGCGCAAACAGATCAAGATTCTCATCCACTGATCGGTTCCGATAAGGGCTCTCTGTGCCCGGTTCTGCTATGCTGCCGCGCGCAGCGCGCATCTGTTCAAGCGTTTGATCGCAGACAAACGCCTTTCCCTTCTTAATCAGCTCAACGGCAAACGCATACAGCTTTTCAAAATAGTCAGAGGCATAATATAAACGGTCTTGCCAATCAAACCCCAGCCACCGCACATCCTCGATAATTGAATTAACGTATTCTTTTTCTTCGGTTTCCGGATTGGTATCATCAAAACGCAGATTACACAATCCATGATAATCGCGCGCAATGCCGAAATTCAAACAAATACTTTTAGCATGGCCAATGTGCAAATATCCGTTTGGCTCAGGAGGAAAACGGGTATGCACCCGGCCGCCATGCTTGCCATTGGCGATATCCTGGTCAATAATTTCGCGAATAAAATTTGTTGAAGGTTTATGCGTTTCCATGGTTTTACCTATTATATACTATGGCCTGTCGAATATCAATACTAGGATGCTTTTACGTAAATAAAATTTGCAAGCGTATAAAAAATAATGCATACTTTAAGTGTGAAGTAAGATTCTTTGAAAACTAAGTATT
>JAGOIJ010000064.1 GCA_017995695.1 Candidatus Omnitrophota bacterium
GCATATTATCACGCAGCTTAAGGCAGATGGCGCCACCTACAAGGCCGTTGAATTTTACGGCCCTGCGATTAACGCCCTTGATATGGATGGAAGGTTCACTATCTGCAATATGGTTATTGAAATGGGAGCAAAAGTTGGTTTTATGCCGCAGGATGCCAAGACTTTTGCCTGGCTGAAGGAGCGCATGCAGCATAAAACAAAGATTGCGGCCGTAACAGCAGATCCCGACGCAGTTTATGCTAAAGTGCTTACCTTTAATATTTCAAACCTCAAGCCGCAAGTTGCGCAGCCGCATACCGTTGATTCAGCGGTTTCTGCGGGGAGTCTTAAAAAGGTAGCTATTCAAGAAGCATTTTTAGGCACGTGCACCAACGGAAGATTGTCAGATTTAAAGATCGCTGCAGGTATTTTAAAAAATAGAAAGATTGCCCCTGGCGTACGATTAATTGTTGCTCCTGCTTCACGGTCGATTTTACTTGAAGCCATGCGGCTTGGTATTATTGATACGCTCGTAAAAGCAGGCGCAGTCGTTGTTGCCAGCGGGTGCGGACCGTGCGTTGGAACGCATAATGGCGTTCCAGCCGACGGAGAAGTAGTTATTTCAACAGCGAATAGGAATTTCTTAGGGCGTATGGGAAACCCAAACGCCTTTATTTATCTTGGATCACCGGCGACAGTTGCCGCTTCAGCAATCAAGGGCAGGATTGCGGATCCGAGGGAATTTCTTTAGTACTAAGGAGGAATAAATGGAAATCAAGGAATTGCTTGAGTTGACTATTGAACGAAAAGCATCCGATTTGCACCTTACAGAAAAAGAGCCTCCGATTGTACGCATTGACGGTAAGATCATCCGCTTGACTAATTTTTCGGTTATCCAGCGGGATGAGCTCAAGCGCATGATTTACGGCGTGCTCACGAATCCGCAAAAAGAAATGTTTGAGCGGAATCTTGAGCTTGATTTTTCACTTGCCTTGCCTGGTTTTGACCGTTTCCGCGTGAATATTCACATGCAAAAAGGGTCGGTTGAAGCTGCGATGCGACGCGTCCCTCTGGTTGTCCCCGCAGCAGCGGAATTAGGCCTGCCGCCGATCATTCCAGAGCTTGCGCGCAAGCCCAATGGTTTGGTTCTGGTTACGGGCCCGACTGGCGTGGGAAAGACAACAACCCTGGCAACCATGGTTGACCTTATTAACAATGAGCGCGAGTGTCTCATTGTTTCCATTGAAGATCCTATAGAATTTATTTATACGAATAAAAAAGCTATCATCAAGCAACGCGAAGTTTACTCTGATACGCATTCATTCGCTGAAGCATTACGTCATGCGTTGCGCCAAGATCCTAATGTTATCATCGTCGGTGAAATGCGTGATTTGGAAACGATCTCAACGACGCTGACGGCCGCAGAAACGGGCCACTTGGTGCTTGCAACGTTGCACACGCCTGATGCCCCGCAAACAATCCAAAGAATCGTAGATGTTTTTCCGCCGCACCAGCAGCAGGAAGTGCGCTTACAGCTTGCAGACTGCTTGCAGGCAGTCGTGTCGCAGTTATTGCTTCCGCGCGCGTCAGGATCTGGCCGCGTGCTTGCAACCGAGATCATGGTGGCGACCCCTGGTATCAGAAACTTGATTCGCGAGCAGGAAATTGAACAGATTCCAACCCTTATGCAGACCGGAAGCCAGTACGGCATGAGGACTATGGATAAATGCCTTAAGGAATTATTCCAACAAGGCATGATTGCCATGGATGTGGCGCTTTCCAAGGCTAAGAACGTTGAAGAGTTTAAGCATCTTTAATCAATATGAATATTAAAGGACAATCTATCAAGCTCGGTGACAATATCAATACGGATTTCATTATTTCCGGCCGGTATAAATTTGCTATTACCGATATGAAGGAATTAGCCAAGCATATTATGGAAGATATTGATCCGACATTCCCGGCTAAGATTACCCCCGGCAAATCTATTATTGTTGCGGGGAATAATTTCGGCATGGGTTCATCGCGCGAGCAGGCGCCCTTAGTCATTAAAGAGGCAGGTATTACCGCTGTGCTCTCGAAAGCCTTTGCGCGTATTTTTTTCCGTAATGGATTTAATATCGGTCTTCCTTTAATTGAAGTGGATACTGATTTAATCTCTGAAGGCGATGAATTGGATATTGATTTAGATCGAGGCATCGTGCGTAATGTGTCCAAGGGAATCGAGCTTCAGAGCAAGCCGCTGCCGAAGTTTATGCAAGAGCTGCTTCGGGAGGGCGGAGTTGTCAATTATTTTAAGAAGCACAAGAAATTGCCCGAAGTTTAAACGTTACGGATCTGCAGGGGACACCCTGCTTTAAAATTACTTGTTGACACATAGCAGAGTGTTCTCTGTGTGAATTGAAAAGTGTTATTGCGAACCACGGAATTCTAATGTGTCATTGCGAACCCCGAAGGGGTGAAGCAATCTAAGGGTTTGCTTCGTCGTTAAGATAAGCAATAGCATTACTCCTCGCAATGACACTTAAGGGACAGTGAGCTTAATATGCCTTACACAGTTACCTTAATCCCTGGCGATGGTATCGGCCCTGAAGTTGCGCAAGCAGCTAAGCGCTGCATTGAGGCAACCGGGGTTAAGATTTCCTGGGAAACAATGAATGCCGGCGCTGAAACGCTGGAAAAAACCGGTGAAATCCTTCCCGATTCAGTAATTTCCTCCATAAGAAAAAATAAGATTTGTTTAAAAGGTCCGATCACCACTCCTATTGGTACAGGATTTCGCTCAGTCAATGTGGCAATCCGTCATGCGTTGGATCTATACGCGTGCGTGCGGCCGGCAAAATCTTATGTGGGCGTGAAAAGCGCGTACCAGAATATTGACCTGGTGGTGGTGCGCGAGAATAGCGAGGATCTTTACGCAGGAATTGAGTTTGAAATTGACAAACAGGAGACCAAAGAGCTCATTCAGTCGATTGAAGCGAAAAGTAAAAAGAAGATTAGGCCTGATTCAGGCATCAGCATCAAGCCCATATCAAAAAGCGCATCAGAGCGCATTGCGCGCTTTGCTTTTGAATATGCCTTAACAAATAATCGTAAAAAGGTGACGTGCATTACCAAGGCCAATATTATGAAGTTTACTGATGGCCTGTTTCTTAAAACCTGCCGCGATGTTGCCCAGCAGTATGCGGGAAGAGTTGCGTTTGAAGAAGCGCTGGTTGATAATATGAGCATGCAATTAGTGCAGCGTCCGCATAATTTTGATGTGCTCATGTTGCCGAATCTGTACGGCGATATCCTTTCAGATCTTTGCGCGGGCCTGGTAGGAGGCCTGGGCGTTGCTCCGGGAGCCAATATCGGCGATGGCATCGCTGTTTTTGAAGCGGTGCACGGTTCAGCCCCTAAATATAAAGGATTAAATAAAGTTAACCCGACAGCCATGATCTTATCAGGCGCGCTCATGTTGCGTTGGCTCAAAGAGGAAAAAGCTGCGGATAGATTAGAGAAGGCAGTGCAGCAGGTTATTGCCGAAGGTAAATCCGTGACCTACGATTTAAAACCCGACCGCAATGATCCGACTGCCGTGGGCACCCAAGAAATGGCCACTGCCATCATCCACCATCTTAGGGACGCTCTTTAATCCAATCGAGTACCGCTCTTGAATCCAATCGGAAGAGTGTCCCCAGTGCGAAATAACGATTAAGCGAATATGAAAATTTCAATACTTGGAGCAGGAAACGTCGGTGGGACAACAGCGCTTCGCTTAGCCCATGAAAATGTGGGTGAGCTGGTGCTGTTTGATATTGTGAGCGGATTAGCTAAGGGTAAAGTCATGGATATGCTTGACGCGCGGCTCTTAGTTAAGACAAATTACGCTCTCATCGGCACTGAAGATGTCAAAGAGATAAAAGATTCTGATATTGTGGTGATTACTGCTGGCCTCGCGCGCAAGCCTGGCATGACGCGTGAAGAGCTCCTGGCAAAAAATGCCCAGATCCTTAAAGGCTTGTGCCTGAACATCCGCGAACTTGCGCCAGATTCAGTCGTTGTAGTGGTCACCAATCCGCTTGATGCCATGACGTATCTTGTGCACAAGAGCACAAAATTTGATAGCAATAAAGTTATTGGCATGGGCGCAAGCCTTGATGCTGCGCGCTTAGCCAATCTTATAAGCGAAGATTTAAATATTCCGGTTACGGATGTTGAGCCTTGCGTTATTGGCGTGCATGGCGAGGGCATGCTTCCTATGCCGCGCTTCACCACCGTCAAGGGTGTAACCTTGGAGGAATTTTTCAGCGAAGAACAACTGAAGGCGCTGCTTTCCAAGACGATTAATCGCGGCGCGCAGATTGTTTCTCATTTAGGAAGCGGCAGCGCGTTTTATGCTCCTTCTGCAGCTATTGCAAGCCTGGTCTTGGCAATTGCCAAAGATGAAAAACGCACTATTGCTGTTTCGGCTTTGCTGCAGGGAGAATATGGAGCAAAAGATGTCTGCGTTGGCGTTCCTTGCCGCATTGGGCGTAGCGGTATTGAGAATATTATCGAGCTTGATCTGAATGAGAAAGAAAAAGCTGCCTTCAGCGCAGCAGTATCCTACGTGCACAGTAATATTAAGTTATTAGCTGATTTTATTTCCTGATATGGATTATGATTTAGTTATTATCGGCGCCGGCTGGGCAGGTTTTAACGCAGCGCAGCGCGCCAAAGAGCTTAAACTACGCGTAGCATTAGTTGATAAAGGCCCTATCGGCGGCACCTGTCTTAACCTCGGCTGCATCCCCACCAAGACGCTGCTTCAATCCGCAAAAACGTTATCATTAGCGAAAAAATCTGCTATATTTGGCGTTAACGTTTCCAATATTGAGATTGATTTCGCGCGCATTCAGCAGCGCAAGGCCGATATAATCAATAAACTTGCGCAAGGCATGCAAGGAACGCTTAAAGGTGTTGACGTTATTAACGCTGAAGCAAAGATTACTTCTCGCACAGTTGTCCAAGCGGGGAATACGGAGCTTAAAACAAAAGCGATCCTCATCGCCACCGGCTCAAAGCCGCAACAGCTTCCCGCTATTTCGTTTGATCATACGAAAATCCTTTCAAGTGACGATATCTTGAATCTTAAGGAAATCCCGCAATCGCTATTAATTATCGGCGGCGGCGTGATCGGTTGTGAATTTGCCTGCCTTTTTTCTGCGTTAGGCACCAAGGTCACCATCGTGGAAAAGATGCCCCAGCTTTTGCCAGGCGAAGATGCTGATGTAGCTAAAAAACTTGAGGTTTCGCTCAAAAAGAAGGGGATAGTTGTTGCCACCAATACCGACGCCAGCGCTTATAAGTTCGATGATTTTGCATTGGTGCTGTTGAGCGTTGGGCGCCTGCCCAATACAAGCACTATTGGACTTGAGTCAGTCGGTGTTACCATTAATAGAAATCGCATCGTTGTTGATAATTATTTACAGACCAATGTTGCAGGAATTTTTGCCGCAGGGGATTGCACTGGCACGATCATGCTTGCGCATTATGCCGCATATCAAGGCCGATTATGCGTTCATAATATCGCCAAGCCGCTTGATCCACTGAAGGCAGACAATGCTGTTGTACCAAACTGTATTTTTACTGACCCTGAAATTGCCAGCGTCGGCTTAAAAGAGGAAACCGCAAAGCACTTAGGGATCTCAATTGAAATCAGCAAGTTTGATTTTCTTGGGTCCGGCATGGCGCGCATTATTGAAGAAACTGACGGATTCGTCAAGATTATCACTGATAAAAACTCAAAAAAAATAATCGGCGCATCAATCATTGGCCCGCGCGCTACTGAACTTATTGCCGGCCTCGCCATTGCAATACAGCATAAGCTTACAGTATCAAGTCTTCAGGAAACCATTTTTGCCCATCCTACGCTTTCCGAGAGCATCGCAGAAGCCTTTTTAAATCATGGCGTTTAATGTTATTGATTTAGGTTTGCTTGATTTTACGCCTGCATGGGAATTTCAAAAAAAGATTCTCAATGAGACCAAGGCAGGCATCCGCGCTGCAACGCTCATTCTTTGCCAACATCGACCAGTCATCACCATGGGCCGGCAGGGAAAACTTAGCAATATTGTTGCCTCGGCCGAAGAATTAGCCACCCGCACGATAAAGGTAATTTCACTTGAACGCGGTGGCGATGTAACCTATCATGGCCCCGGACAGCTAACCATCTACCCCATTATAAATTTATCGTATTTTAAAAAAGATATTCACTGGTATTTGCGCTGCCTTGAGCAAATTACGATCAATGTTTTAAAAGAATTAAAGATCCGGGCAGGCCGCAGAGATGGCTTAACCGGCGTCTGGATCGGGGATGAGAAAATTGCCTCTATTGGCATCGCCATTAAGCATTGGATTACCTTTCACGGTATTACCATTAATGTTAAACATAATGACCTGGAAAATTTCCGGCTTATTCGTCCTTGCGGTATGGATATTCGCATGACTTCCATTGAAGATGTTTTAATTAGCAGGATGGATATCGCCACCATCAAGCAACTATTCATCAACCACTTTTCACTCTTCGAGGGACACCCTATTGTTCAATCGGTAGGGTATCCCCAAAATGCGGAGGAAATATGACGAAGATTATCTTACCAGTTTTGGGTGAAGGCATTGAAAAAGCAACAGTTTCATTTTGGTTTGTAAAAGTAGGGGATTCGGTAAAAGAAAAAGATGATTTAGTTGAGATGGCCACAGACAAAGCCACGTTTAACCTTCCCAGCCCTGCCACAGGCACGCTTAAGGAGATCTTGCATCCTGAAGGCGATTCAGTCAAAGTCGGAGAGTCACTCGGCACCATTGACTAAATTTAATCTGCTAGCATTTAAAGAATTTAGCTTATACCTGTACCCACCCCTGGAAGATTTCTTCCACCCCCGGTTATTACCGGACAAGATATTATCTCTAAGTTTAACATTATTGATGAAAAATATATTGGTTGATATTATAACGCTAAAGAGACCGAAAAGACAACGTTCTGATGGCGGAGCTGATAGTAAAATCCGATATTCCTGATTCAAGGAAACCGCATTTTTGTTGAGAGACTTATTTCAGCAGCAGTAGTAATGTTTGCTTTAAATTGGAAAGCGTTTGTTTTGTGTTTTGCGTTTCCTAATAGAAGGAGGCTGATGAGCCCATGTTTTCACGAAAACATTACGTATTGTGCATTATTGGAGTAGGAATGTTCGTCTTATTCCTCCTGAAACTCTATCATACTATTTCTTTTCGATGGGTAAGGCCTCGTAATGTTATTTTAATAGGGTGGGATGGTGTTTCCCGCGAGCGCTTAATGGTTCTTTTAAGTCAAGGTAAGCTTCCCAATGTAGGGCGCTTGATAAAACAGGGAAAACTGATTGATATCGATATTCAGCGACGAACCTCCACGAAGCCGGGCTGGTCAGAGATCTTATCAGGTTACGGTCCAGAAGTGACCGGAATCCATGATAATTATTGGTATCGCGCTATACCAAACGGATTGACCGTATTTGAGCGGCTTGAAAATTTTTTTGGGAAGAATAATATTGTGACTATGGCGTTTATTGGGAAAAGCAACAATCTTGGCGCCCGGGCACCGAAAGCTCATTGCAGTTTTGAGGATTTGCTGCCTGAAGAGAAGGATTTGCTACGCCAGATTTCTCCCGACAAAAAAGCACGATTGGAATATATGTTTGAGGTAGATAGCGCCGGCCGCGAATATATTAATTTCCCAGGAGAACCATTCGCAAACGCGAAGAAAAGTATGGATATCTTCAGAGATGGGTTGGGTGACTATCCTTTTGTTGAGCGAGATGCAATTAAAGCCCTCGATTTAATGCACCGGCGGCGTTTCTTCTTGTTCATACATTTTCAAGATCCAGATAATCTAGGGGCCCAATTTGGAGAACAATCCCGAGAGGTTACGGACTCGTTGATTGCGCTTGATGGGGCGCTGGGAAGGATTATAAAGAAGTTACATGACTGCGGGATATACCAAACCACACTGGTATATCTTACTTCTGATCACGGATTTAATAAAAACACCAATATGCATAGCGATGCCCCATTTGTCTTTCTGGCAACGAATGACCGGCATCTTATCCGTAAGGGAAGAAGAATAGATATTGCCCCTACTATTCTTGATGCTTTTGGAGTAAATTTGAAGACTCTTGCTCCTACGTTAGAGGGATGGCCATTAAACTTCGTAAAACCGGATGAATATTCTAAGAGAAGCTATTGATTATTTACTAAGGGGACACTCTTTGTGATGGGTCTTGACAATTTATGCTATTTGTAGTATACCTATGATTAGCGTAAACATGTCTAAACAAGAGGTGGTTATGCCCAAAGATAAAGAGATCTGGACGACAAAAGAGGTAGCTTCCTACCTTAATGTCCATTCGCTCACTGTGCACAAATTCGCCCGGCAAGGAAAGATTCCGGGCTTTAAAATAGGCACAGACTGGAGATTTCACAAGAAGTATATTGAGCGCTGGATAAAAGAAAAGCTTACAACGCAGGAAGCCAAAACCGTGAAAAAGCAAGCATTACAATAATTCTAACTGAAGGCTGGTTAGAATTTTTTTATGGCTACGATAAATTTACAAGGAAAAACAGCAGTTATTAGCGGCGCAGCAAGAGGCATTGGCAAGGCGATTGCCTTAGAGCTTGCGCGCGAGGGCGTTAATATCAGTTTTAATTTTTCCAAAAGCGAGCAGGAGGCAAGCGCGTTAGAAAAAGAGCTGCAAGCGCTGGGCGTTAAAGCTAAGGCCCATAAGGTTGATATCAAAGATTACACTGCCGTGAAGGCCTGGGTTG
>JAGOIJ010000065.1 GCA_017995695.1 Candidatus Omnitrophota bacterium
AGAAGAATAGTTTGGTATTTACGATCAATATTAAAGATGCGGTTGCGCATGCAACGATTATCTTTATTGCTGTGGGCACCCCTTCGTTGAGCAATGGAGAAGCGGATTTAACGGGCATAGAAAATGTAGCTGCTAATATCGCCAAGAGTATGACTGGCTATCGTTTGATAGTGGAGAAATCAACCGTTCCCGTTGAAACGGGCAATTGGGTTAAGCAAACTATCGAGACATATGTAAAACATAAAATATCTTTTGATGTGGCTTCGAATCCTGAATTCCTGCGCGAAGGCCAGGCGATCAATGATTTTATGCATCCGGATAGGATCGTTGTCGGGGTGGAATCAAAGGCCGCTCGGGCATTATTAGTTGAGCTGTATGCGCCCTTACGCGCCCCGATCGTGGTCACGGATATTAAATCAGCGGAGCTCATTAAGCATGCCTCGAATGCTTTTCTCGCTACCAAGATATCATTTATTAATGCAGTTTCGCGGGTATGCGAAAAGTCAGGCGCAGATATAGTTGAGGTAGCTGAAGGTATGGGGTTTGATAAAAGGATCAGCACAAGTTTTCTGAATGCGGGCCTTGGATATGGCGGCTCCTGTTTTCCAAAAGACCTGGATGCGTTCATCACTATTTCGGAAAAATTAGGGTATGATTTTGAATTGCTCAAGGCAGTAAGAAAGATCAATCAGCAGCAGAGACAATTCTTTCTTGAAAAGGTAAAAAAGGCGCTTTGGATTATTAAGGGCAAGACTATCGGAGTGCTCGGTCTGTCATTCAAGCCTAACACCGATGATATGCGCAATGCCCCGGCGGTAGATATTATTCAATCGTTGCAGGCTGAAGGGGCCAAGCTAAAGGCCTATGACCCGTGTGCGATGCCCAAGGCTAAAGGTTTATTGCGGGGTGTGCGATTTGTTAAGGATGCATACGAGGCTTGCCGGGAGAGCGACTGTCTACTTATTATTACCGAATGGCCGGAATTTAAAGAGCTTGATTTCCAGAAAATTAAGAGTTTGCTCACTCGGCCCCTCATTATTGATGGTCGAAACATGTATGAGCCAAAACGCATGCAAAAATTAGGCTTTTCGTATATTTGCATAGGAAGATCTAGCCGTGGATAGAACTGTCGAAACTCTCAGGAAGAACATTGATAGTAAGCAGGTTACGATTGCCGTGGTTGGCTTAGGATATGTAGGCTTGCCATTAGCCATTGCTTTTGTAAAAAAAGGATGCAAGGTTGTTGGTGTTGAGGTTGATAATGATAGGCTCAAGCGTCTGAAGAAGAAGGTTTCTTATATTACTGATGTGACAAATAAGGAGCTGCGCGCTGTTGTTGGCTCCCGCCGTTTTTTTGTTACAGGAGATTTTGGCGTTTTACGCCAAAGCGATGTTGTTATTATTTGCGTTCCCACGCCTCTTAAAAGAAAGTATCATCCGGACATCTCCTTTATAAAGAAAGCGGTGCAGCAGATCGGGAAAAACTTAAAACAGAAAGCGCTGATTATCCTTGAGAGCACGACGTATCCTGGCACGACCGAAGAGGTTATCCTGCCGCTTTTAAGCAAGCTTTCCCTTGAGCACGGCAAAGATTTTTATCTGGCATTTTCTCCCGAGCGTATTGATCCGGGCAATAAAGATTTTCCGGTGCATAAAATCCCGAAAGTGGTCGGCGGCATTAATCGCGACGCAACAATACTGGCTCAAGCGGTGTATCAACTCATCATTAATCAGGTTGTCCCTGTTTCTTCGGCGCGGGTTGCGGAAGCAGTCAAATTATTAGAAAACACCTTTCGTTTAATTAATATCGGCCTGATTGATGAAATGGCAATGATGGCCCACAAGATGAAGATTGATATCTGGGAAGTGATCGCAGCGGCAAAAACAAAACCATTCGGATTCATGCCGTTTTATCCCGGCCCTGGCGTTGGCGGTCATTGTATCCCGAAGGACCCTTTATATCTTTATTGGAAGGCAAAACATTTTGGTTTTCGTTCCCGCTTCATCAAATTAGCTTCCGATATGATTAACGTTATGCCTGGCTATATCGTGCAGAGGGTTGAAGAGGTATTAAAAAGCAAGGGTAAGAAACTTGCGAACAGTAAGTTGTTGGTGTTGGGGGTTACGTATAAAAAAGACATAAAAGATTTGCGTAAATCTCCCAGCATCGATGTTATTTCTATTTTGCAGCAGCGTGGCGTCCGTGTTAGTTTCCATGACCCCTTGATTCCTTTTTTAAAATTGAATGGGTTGCACCTTGAGTCAGTGCGTTTGACTCAAGATGTTATTAAGCGTTTCGATGCGGTTATTATTGGCACGGACCATTCGCATGTTGATTATGCCTTACTTAAGAAACATGCTGCGTTTATCTTTGATGCGCGTAATGTGTTCCATGGTTGTCAAGAGCAACATATCCACGTGCTCTAAAGGATATGATAACGACATGAAAAAAAATAAGCACGCAGTGGTAACAGGAGGAGCAGGATTCATCGGATCACATCTTTGTGAGCGCTTACTTAAGGAAGGATTTAGGGTTACCTGTTTAGATAATTTGATTACTGGAAAAAAGGAAAATATCCACGCAATCCTTGGCCACAAAAACTTTCGCTTCATCCATCATAACGTTGCTACCTATATCAGCGTGACGGGCGCGGTAGATTATGTTTTACATTTTGCTTCTCCAGCCTCACCTGAAGATTATTTAAAATTTCCCATTCAAACCTTAAAAGTTGGTTCTTTGGGCACGCATAACGCACTTGGTTTAGCTAAGGCGAAAAAAGCAAAATTTTTGCTGGCTTCGACATCTGAAGTCTATGGCGATCCGCAAGTCCATCCGCAACCAGAAACTTACTGGGGGCACGTCAATTCGGTTGGCTTCAGAGGCTGTTATGATGAGGCTAAGCGTTTTGCTGAAGCCATGACTATGGCCTATCATCGCGTGCATAAAATCGATACGCGCATCATCCGCATTTTTAACACCTATGGCCCGCGCATGCGCATGCAAGATGGAAGGGTGGTGCCTAATTTTGTGTTTCAGGCTTTGCACAATAAACCGATGACCGTATATGGCAATGGTTCGCAAACGCGCTCTTTTTGTTATGTTACGGACTTGATTGAAGGCATTGTAAGGGTGATGCGGGCGCGTGAAAACAACCCGATCAATCTTGGCAATCCTTGTGAGTTTTCGATTTTAGAGTTAGCAAAGCACATCATTGCGCTCACTCAAACAAAAAGCAAAATTATCTTTAAGCCCCTACCTCAAGACGACCCTCGGCAACGCAAGCCTGATATTACCAAAGCTAAACGGTTGCTTTCCTGGCAGCCAGTTGTTCAGCTTAAGCAAGGCCTTACCAGCACCATTGAATGGTTTAGAAATAATCCGTAGATTTGCAGCGTGCATCACTTAACCTATTCATAATAAACAGGTTGCACGACATTGTTTTTGACTCCCTTTTATGGTATACTTACTATTAGGAACGGAAGGGCTGTGGATAGGGAGTAACAAAAAGTCATTATATCCTATATTGTTAAGATAAATAACCTATTCTCAGCCTTTGAAAACAAAGGTGGGCTCACTCTGTGAGCAGTAAGAGAATAGGTTATTTTTTGACCAAAAAAGATAAATGTGCGTAACTAATTGAAGCGCCATAACTTTTTCTAATAGTTCTTGACAAAGCAGAAAGGAGGTGCTATAAAAATATCGATGCAAATAAGGGGACGTGCGCTTGGTATAATTAGAAACTACCTTTAGGAAGAGTTAGTACTAATTATCAATTGATCCAGCGAGGGTTTCTAATTGCGAGCGTAATGTTAATTTGACCTTAGAGGGGAGGTAAGCAAGATGAGAGGAAACAGAGGTTTTACGTTGGTTGAAATCATGATCGTTGTGGCTATTATCGCGTTGTTGGCCGCTATCGCTATACCCAACTTGTTACGCGCTCGTTTTAACGCCGCCCAGGCTAATGCCCAGGCAACGTTAAGAACAATTTCCACGGGTTGCGAAAGCTATGCTGCAGCCAATGATGGTAACTATCCTGCTGCCTTTGCGGATTTGTTGGATACGTCCGCCGGCCCTGCGTACATTACCCGCGACTATGAAGGCGATTCGCCTATTCAAGGGTATACGTATGCATGCGGTACGATTGGTTCGGATGGTTATGATTGTACGGCTACACCCGATGGTACGCTGACAGGTGCCAATACCTACCAGATTACCACAGGAGGTGTGTTGTCAACGCAGTAAGGGTTTTTTTGAAGGGTTAGTGAAATGGGCAAAGAGCAATCTTTGCCCATTTTTTTATTATGAAGAAAACAAACACTCTTCTTTTAATTTTCTTCCTTTTTGTTCTTGTTTATATCGTATATGCTCCTTCCCTTGAAAACAGTTTTGTGAATTGGGATGATTTTGCCTATGTCGTAGATAACCCCACGATTAAGTCCTTAACCCTGAAGACCGTCAAAACTATCTTTACCTCATTCTCCTTGAGCAGTTATCAACCGTTTGTTTTGCTTTCTTTTGCTGCAGATTACTATTTTTTTAAACTCAACCCGCTCGGGTATCATCTTATTAATCTTGTCTTGCACTTGTGTAATGTTATTTTAGTTTTTTTTCTAATTCTTCGCTTATCGCATAAAGCTCCGGTTGCTTTATTGGTTGCATGTCTTTTTGGTATCCATCCCATTCATGTGGAATCAATTGCCTGGATTAGTCAGCGTAAGGATGTGCTGTACGCGTTCTTTTTTCTCGGCTCTCTAATCAGCTATCTTGCGTTTCTTGGCAACGGGCGTTGGCGTTGGTTATATTATGTTGTATCATTAGTATTGTTTGTGTTTTCTTTTTTTTCTAAAGGAATGGCGCTTGCGCTTCCGTTTGTGCTCATATTGATTGACGTTCTTTTGGGTCGAACAATGAATAGGCGTTTGTGGTTTGAAAAACTGCCGTTTTTCTTACTGTTAGGCATTCTGTTTTTGGTTACGGTTACCGCGCATTATCACGGCGGGGGGCTGTATACGACGAATAAGGATCTGGCAATGTGGCACAGCAAAGTTGCTATTGCCATGTACGCTATTATGTTTTATTTAGGGAAGCTGCTAATTCCTTTTGGCTTGAGTGCCATGTATCCATCTCCCGAGCCTGCGCAGATTATTATTGCTATATTTTTGTTTGTTTTGCTGGTGGTATTGACGGCCTTTGTGATGCTGGTGTGGAAACAGCAACGCAGAAGGTTGATATTTGGTGTTGCTTTCTTTGCGATTATGTTGCTGCCTGCGTTGCAATTGGTGCAAGTGGGCGTTTCCTATGTTGCAGACCGCTATGTATATGTCGCTTCGATCGGCATCTATTTTTTGTTTAGCCTTTCACTGTATTGGTGTTATACAAAGATTAAAAAGAAAGGGATACGCAAGTTCTTGTTTGCAAGTTTTGCGCTTTACGTATTTTTGCTTTGTTTTATTAGTTATCAGCGTATTAAGGTATGGCAGGATAGTATTTCGCTGTGGACTGATGTAATTCAGAAATATCCGAACAGCCTTGCCTTTAATAATCGTTGCGCTGCTTTTAGCAAAATAGCTGATTATGATGCGGCGATCAAGGATTGCACTTGGTCAATAAGAAGTCATCCACGAAACCATTCAGCATTTATTAACCGCGGACTTGCGTATCAGGCAAAAGGTAATTTTAAGCAGGCCCTGGCTGATTATACGCAGGCGATTGCTATTAATCCGGATTCGGCTGAAGGGTACTATAACCAGGGAGTTGTTTTGTATATGCAGGAGAAATTTGAGGATGCCCTGAAGAGTTTTAATAATGCCGTTGAACGCAACGTGAATTTTGCTCAAGCGTATAATGGCCGGGGTGCGATATTTATGCGGCTGGGCGATTTTAATGAGGCGATTGCTAATTATCGCCAGGCCATTGCTCTTGAGCCAGGTCTTGAGCTGGCGTATGTTAACCTTGGGATAGCATTGCAAAAAAAAGGAGATATTGCTGAAGCTTTGCTTGAGTATGAAAAGGCGATACTTGTATCACCTAATCTTGTTCAGGCTTATTATAACCGAGGGTTGGCTTATCAAGCCTCGGGAAATCTTCTTGCGGCTCTTTCAAATTTTTCCAAGGCGATAGAGATTAACCATTTTTCAGTGAATTCGTATAGAGCCAGGGCGGATATTTATTTGCAATTAAAAGAATTAAAGAAAAGTTGGGCTGATGTTGAAAAGCTACAATCATTCGGCGCGCGCATCGATCCTGCGTTCCTTGAGCGTTTACAAAATGCTTCAGGTGTATGATTTTCAATTTTTTTCTTGCGCAAAATTATTTTTGTGTTAAGATGATTACAACTATCAGTAAAATCAACTAGTTGAGAAGAAAGAATGTTGAATTTAAAAGGGCGTAATTTTGTTACGCTGATGATTGTGATCTCATTGGTGAGCCTTGGGTTGCGATTCGGCGTTAAATATCTTATCGCATCCAGTATCACGCAAAATGAGTCTGACGCTCAGGCTGTTTTAAAGCTTATATCGGTTGCTTTTGAGAACTATGCCAGGGATCATTTAGGGGTTTTTCCGAGTAAGTTTTCTTCGTTAGTCGAAAACCAGCCAGCGTATTTAGATAAGGATTACCTCGTTGATCCTCCAAAAGGATATGAGTTTGTTTGTTCTCGACTTGAAGAGTCAGGTTTTAGCTGTTCTGCTGTGCCGCAGTTCTGCAATTTTTCGGGCAAAAAGATTTTTACTATTACCAATGGGGGACTTACCTGGGAGGAGTGCGGTAAGAAGGAAGCAGATATATAAACTTAGGGCGCGCCACGGGTCGTAGGCAGCAACAAATGCCTTTGCAGAAAGAAAATGACTATGATTAAGTTATTAAAAAGAAAGAACGGGATGACGTTGCTTGAATTAATGTTTACATTAGGAATTATGTTGGTTGTGATATTAGGTTTGGTACAAACGTATATTTATTGTTTATTGCTTAATGAATCTAATCATAATTTGGTTACTGCTACCAATGATGCTCAGTATGTCTTGGAACAGTTAAAGGCAAAGGCGTATACGCAGCTTGCTACCTTTACCCCTCCGGCTTTTAACAATATCAACGGAGAAAGCGCCACGGTTCTTGTTACGCCATCGGGAACCATGAAGTCAGAAGTAGATGTGAGCGTTTCATGGACAGAAAGAGGAAGAACGAGGAATGTTACGCTATCGACAATTATTGCGAGAACTTCTCAATAAGAAAGGTTTTAGTTTAGTTGAGATTTTGGTGAGCGCGGCTCTGTTGTTGTTAGTGATAGCAGGGTTAGCTATATTGCTTACAGAACAGTATTTCTCTGATGCGATAAGCGGTGCAAAGCTTGAAGCTCAACAGGAAGTTAGAAGGGCAATGCTCATGATAACAGAAGATTTGCGACAAGGGAGCAGGTCGCATATTGATGTTAACGTGTCAGGCGCTATCAGTCCTCTTAGTTCATATGCGGGGACTAGGGTTACTTTTACTGATCCCCAAATTGAAGAGTTTCTTGCCTACAATCTTGCCACTACGCAAAGAGAATGGAGCGCTTGGACGATTGATTATACCTATGATGCGGCAAATCGTCGTATCGCAAGAACAAATACGAGCTCAGGGCAGGTGCGCTATTATAATAACATTGATAGTGTTGGGTACTCATTTGATGGTTTAAATTTTACCGTCACCGTTACTATCAACGGAAGCACCCAGGCGCGCAGCGGCATTGCTCCTGCGGTTGATCTGCAAGAGGAGGTTTTCTTACGAAATGAATAAGCGAGGCGTAGCATTAGTGTTTGCTTTGATAGTATTGGTTGTTGTTTCTTTGATGGTGGTTTCTTTTTTTATGAGAACCATGAGCGAAAATAACATGGTAAAACGTGAAACGAATTCGTTGCGCGCCCTTTGGTTAGCTGAGGCAGGCGCAGCTGACACTATTAGCAGATTGCCTACGCAATACGCCCCTGCAAGCCCGCTTACGGGAACATTGGCAACCGGCAATACGTATTCTGCAACTTCCGTGTTAGTTGCCAGTTCAGGCAGTTCCGAGACGTACGTCATTAATAGTACTGGATCTGTGGTGATCCCGGGCAGTGGTCCAATCCAAAAAGAGGTTGAGCTTTATGTTGATCTTACGCCTCCTGATCCGGGAGATTTTACCCACGGTCTTGAGGTGAACGGCGAGTTGCGGATTCAGGGTTCCGCAGAGGTCGATAACCCTTTAGCTTATGCAAACTTAAATTTTCGCGAAAAGTTCGGTTTATCGTCAGCAGATTTAAAGGCTATTGCGCAATCTGGTGCAGCAGGGTGCACGTATTTGGTTGACCCCGATCCTCCATTGCAGGATTTGTCAGGGATTACCTGGATTGATATTGTTGAGCACACTCAGCAAAAAATACCAAAAACTGGTTGGAATGGTTCTGGAATTTTGATTGTTAACGGAGATTGTGGTATTGAGGGTGGTGATTTTGATGGCATTCTTTGGGTTATTGGAGATCTAGAGATTACTGGAAATCCTGTATATAATGGAGCAGTATTTGGCGAAACCAGTGTTGATTTTACGACGAAAGTTACGGGAACGCCTGATATTAACCTTGACCCGGATGCCATTCAAGATGCCTTAGATC
>JAGOIJ010000066.1 GCA_017995695.1 Candidatus Omnitrophota bacterium
ACGAGGTTTGGCCAGCAGGGCAAACATAGGTTCGAGTATCTCCTACAAATGTATCACTATTAAAACGAACTCTCAAATCAGTATTAATGGCATTGGTTCTCATAGAGAACTCTATAGGAGAACTACCGCCATGTAAGAAATTACCGCCCCCTGATCTTATATCTAAACGGTTAGACACGGTCATGTTGTGCGCAACTTCAAGATCATAGACTGCAAGCACCTCAGGAGAAGGATAATACGTACTTATGGCAATATTTTCTTGCACCGTAGATTGAGCTAAGCCATTGTTTGCGATTCCCAGCAAAAGCACGGCAAATAATACGACCGCTCTTTCCCCTGCTTTACATATTCTTATGATTTGCGTGTTATTCATTATTCACCCATATGCTGTTTTTTAACAACCCAAGCTATTCAACAACACATTACGCTGCTGATCATCACCAAAGAATGATTCGCTTAAATCAGTAATGCATTGACAGGTGTCTGATTTTTGAATCCCGAAAGCCTCAAGCAACAATAATGCATCCCTACCACTTACACCTTCAATACCATCTAAATTTTCTATATAGTTTGCCGCGGCACGGCGACATTTTCTTTGTAACAAAGGTAGTGCAGTAAAACAATAAGATTCATTAACACCATCCGTCCCTTCTTCCCAGGCAGGAAGCGGCCACGGATCACCAGTAGGATGCTTTGCGTCTAAGGAAACTTCCCATCCGTTTCCGCCGCAGTTCAAATCATCCGCATCTGCTGCAATGTCCGAATAACAAGGGAAAAAATCGCCATCATCACCGGCAAGAGCTAATGCCCTGAATAAGCCTACTAAACCAGCAGGCGCTGTGCCCGTTTGAAGACTTGCAAGCAATGTTGGATCTTGAAAACGATTTAAAACTCCCTGGCAGGGCAAAGAAATTTGTATCGGTTGAATATTCCGTTCTTGAAACAGTTCGCAGCAGGCATACGAGAACGTCCCCACTTTTAAACCGCCGCCAAGCCCAAGCGCAAAATCATTACCGTCATCAGAATGGTCTCCTCCCAGTAAATCCATTACCAAAACAAAACCTCCTGGTAGCTCATTAAACGTCGCTAGATATTCATGTGGATTACAGCGCGTGGCAATTATACCAATAAACGGACAAATGCCGCCTGGACAACCCTGCAATATTCCCGGAAGCCGACAATTCCCCAAGCCCGGCCAAAAGTTATATTCCTGCTCAAAAGCCGTAAGATTTTCCTGCACCTTAAAGGAAAGCATACTCTGAATTCTATTAGTCGTCAAAGCACCGCCATCATCTTTTAAATCAACAGCCCTTAACACATTAAGAATGGCGCTCAAAACCGTAGTTGGGCTGGCTTGAATAAATCTGCGAATATTGTTAAATTCACTGCGGGTAAAATAGTTCTCGTCATGTAAATCACGGTAGCTAAAAGGAGTGCTCGCTGCGCGGAAAATAACAATATTGCCATCTCCAATCTTGATGAACTCATTATTAACCGTTTGCTGGCTAACCGTAAAATCTTCCGTATCGAGATCATAGTAGGAGGCGTGTGGGATAGGATAATACGTGGAAAAAGTAACACTCTCCTGGGCATAGCCCTGAAAAACAAAAAAGGCAGTCAACAAAATGACTACCCCTCCCACCAAAGCTATTATCCGTGGCATGTTTCGTATCATGTATCCTCCATACAAGTATACCATATAGGCACGCTTTGTGCAAAAAATAATAATAGGGAAAAACAAGCTTAAATTGCGTTAACCTCTTTTAATCCAATTAATTATACCTCATCCAAAATCCTAATACAAGAAAAATTACGATTGATAACCTTATTTTTCAAATTACCTATCCCCTTCACGGAAACGGGGATATATTCATCGGTATACCCCTGCCACCGTATAGCGCCCTTTTCATCCCTATATTTTCTTTCAAGCAGTATGCGCAAAGGAATATTCTTTACCCTTAATTTCTTTATATACGAGCTCCTTGTCTGGATAGCCAAATCTTTAAGCAATTGCATTCTCTGCTTAACCTCATCAAGCGCTACCCTCCCCTCAAACAGCGCAGCTTTTGTTTCCAAGCGCGCGCTAAAGGGAAATATGTGCACCTTAAGCGGCTGCATTTTCTTCACCACAGCAAGGGTGCTGTGAAAAGCAGGCTCGCTTTCACCAGGGAATCCCACCATCACATCAGTAGTCAAAGCAAGCAAAGGCATTTTTCTTCTTATATATTGAATACGTTTTACAAACCCTTGGGAGTCATAGGGACGCTTCATCTTACGCAACACCCCATCATCGCCGCTTTGCAACGGAATATGCAAATGCCGACATATCTTCTTGCTTTTTGCCATAACATCAATTAGCTCATCAGAAACATCGGAGATCTCTATAGAACTTAAGCGGATACGCTTGAGCCCATCTATTTTTTCCAACAAAGCCACAAGGTCGGACAACGAACGCTTTGGTTCAAAATCCCTGCCATAGACCCCTAGACAAATCCCGGTTAATACTATCTCTTTGTATCCATGGTCAGCCAGCTGTTGCGCTTCGCTTAAAGCATCGTCAAGCGGCCTACTTATGGAGCGGCCGCGCACCAGAGGCACTTTACAATAAGAGCAGAAGTTGTTGCAGCCGTCCTGAACTTTTAAAAAAGCGCGGGTGTGGTTTTTGAAGAAAGAAATCCGCTGGTTCGCTGATTCGTTATTTCGTTGTTTCGTTATTTCGGAAAAACGTCTAAGTCTACGCTGCTGAAGAAAACGCGCTACGCTCCCTTTTTCCTTGTTTTTTATTACTATAATGTTTTTATCAATACTTTTAATACGCGCAGCGTCTAATTCCGAAAGGCATCCGGCTGCAATAATGCTTGCGCGCGGATTTTCTCGCTTGGCCCGACGGATAGCGCCTAATGAATCATTATCGGCATTATGCGTGACCGTGCACGTATTCACCACATACACATCCGCGGGGACGCCACGGTCAATTTCTTTAAAGCCCATACCAAGCACTTGCTCGCGCATTGCCTGCGTTTCATATTGATTAACCTTGCATCCCAGCGTGTAAAATTTAACTGTTTTCATATAAACTAATAAATGACGCCACAGCAATAGCAGCGGTATCAACGCGTAACACGTGTTGACCTAACGAAATGGGAATGAAGCCGGCGTTGCGCGCACGCGCAACTTCATTATCGGTAAAATCTCCCTCGGGCCCAATTAATACGAGGATATTCTTTAACTTTAAATTTCCCAAAACTTCTTTAAGGCCTTCTCGCTTGCCTGAAAGCGTTGGAATGAGTTTTACATCATAGTTTTTTGATTCAGCAATAACCTGTTTAATATCGGTTACGGCATCGATTGCAGGAACCGTATTTCTTTGGCTTTGCAACGCAGCACTTTTGGCAATGCGCTGCCAGCGTTTTTGTTTTGCAAGCATATTTGCTTGTGCAATCTTAACAATCACTCGCTCGGTATGTAAAGGAATTATCCTGACAACCCCCAGCTGCGTCAGCTTTTCAATAACCTCATCAATCTTTGCGTTTTTTGCCAAGGCACAGGCGACAGTTAACGCACAAGACGCCGGCCGGACAGAAGTTCGCTGAATAATCTTAAGCGTTGCGTTGCGCGCCATAGTTTCAATGACACAGAGATATTCATTGCCTTGTTCATCTACAGCCGTAATTTTTTCGCCGGGCTCAAGCCACAATACATTTTTAAAATGGTGTACATCATCCTGACTATCAACAACAATCCGATCGTGGCTAATATTCTTATTGAGACAAAAAACCCTATGCATTGTTATAGCAACCTCCGTAATAATAAAACTCCTAACAAAATAATCACCGCGCCGCTTACAAGATTGAATATACGCTGGAAGCGTTCTTGATTCTTTATCAGACCAGGTATGATGCCCGCTACGACCACGAGAAATAAAAGAGGTGAAACCGCAGTGCCAATACCGAAGGCAAGGCTATAAACTAAACTGTGTAGCCAGTGCTTTGCCGTGATGCCGACGTAAGAGATTATCGAAATGAGCGGAGCGCACGGAGCAATGCCGGTAATAACGCCCAACACGACAATTGTTTTAAGATCATTGCGCAACAAAGTATCCTGCGCTCTCTGGCAAATCTTAAATGACACAGCCTTGCCTAACGCAATCAGCGCGCCAACGATAATAAGAAATATCCCTGAAGCAATAGTAATAAAATGCTCATATCGTGCCAACATCTGCATGCAAGAAAAAACCGAAAAACCGATAATCACATAGATCGCTATGCGGCTAAGCGAAAATGCCAGATACGCAAGCAAGCTGGCGCGGATATCTTTCTTAGTTCCGACAATGTACGAAAGCAAAAGCGGGCCGCAGCTGGCCAGGCACGGCCCCGCGCCGAATGATAGGCCAAAGAGAAAAAACGTAAGAATCAATTTAGGAGACATTATCTATCTTTTTCAGAAAATACTTCGGCGGTAAAAACATACAATTCAGTTGAGGGATCTTTCCAGGCGTCGGGCGCAAGCCCCGCTTTTTGGCTGCACAACTCCGATAGGAATTCCTCTTTACTCCAGCCGGTTTCTGTGGCAACTTGAGGCAAAAATACGCCGCTGTGCCCTCCCCGACGGACAATAACGCCGTGGGTACCGAGCTTAATGGCATCAGCTGACGGCACGCGCTCCAATGGCGACAGCGCTGATATTTCAATATGAATCCTTTTTAATTCATCGAGCTTAACCGACGGAAAACGCGGATCGCCCACTGCCGCTTCAACCGCCATATCGCGCACCGTCAGATAGAGCGGTTGAGCACCGATAAGGCTACCGATGCAACCTCGCAACCCTGAAGCGGAATTCAAAGTAACAAAGGCCCCCATCTCCTGCATTAACGCCGGATCAGTTTCAGTAACTTCAAGTTTTTTGCCCGTTTTTAAAAATGTTTCAATTGAGTTACGCGCAAGTTGTAACAAGTGATCCTTCTGCGCTTGATTAAACATGGTTTTTTCTCCTTCTGTCTGCGCTGGGGCTACTGTCTTAGTTTCAACAGCCCCCTTATACGTGCCCTGGATTGCAGCGCTCATATAGCCAACTGTCCAGTCGCCTTTGGTTGTATTGCCCGTAACTTCGGCAGAATTCGTTTGCGCTAAGATTGAAATAGTGTTCAGACTAAGATTCTTCGCAAGTAGCAAAGTTACCACAACAGGCAATCCGCCGCACATCTGATACTTATCGTCGTGCAAACCAAAAAATAGCTCTTCCGGATCCATGGTTTTAAGACAGGCGATAGTCTTGGCATCTATTTTTTCAGCCTCCTTAGCGTCATAACCGTGGTACATGTCACTTGAGGCAACCACTAAAACATCCTGGCGAGCGCCGATAGCTGCCTGCAACAGACCAGCCAGCTTCTTACAGGTATCAGATGAAGCCCTGCCCATTAAGATTGGCACAATGCGAAAATCAGTAAGCGACTTTTGCAAAAAAGGAAGCTGGACCTCTATGCTATGTTCCTTATCAAACACCTCCGGCTTAAATACGATCTCCTCATCTTTATCTAACAATTGTTTTGCAAATTCAACGTCAACGGGAATAACGCCAAGTGGCGTTTGAAATCCTCCCTGCGCATAAATAGACGCCTGGCTAAATGGAACATGATGGCTTGCGCCGATAACTACCACGGTGGTATAGGGTTTGTTTTTAATAAGGTTATAACCGCTGGCAGCGATTTTACCGGAAAAACCATACCCTGCGTGAGGGACGATCAAAGCAAGCACATGCTCCTTGGCTTGCGCAGGAGGAGCTTCCTTCATACACTCCTCAACCATAGCCGAAAGTAATTCAGGATCACTCGGATAAAATTGCCCGGCGACATTAGGATGCTTGATATCGCTTGCGCAACAACTACCAGCTGACATCTGAAAGCTGACAGCTATAACAAATAGCACCCATCGAAATCGCTGCGAAAACCCTTGCGCATTCATGTTAATTCCACACTCCTGCAATTTCTTCACCGCACCATTTACATTTCCCCTGGGCGATATTATTCTGCACAATGAAATATCCTTTTCGCTCAATCAGTAGTTGGTTACATTGAGGGCAACGCGTATGCTCTGCTTCATGGCCGGCAAGATTCCCAATATACACATAACGCAGACCCTCATCCAAAGCAATCGAGCGAGCTCGCTCAAGCGTTGCCACCGGCGTAGGATTAAGGCTCGTCAACTTATACAGAGGAAAAAACCGGGAGAAATGAAGCGGCGTATCTGCGCCTAAATTATTTTTAATCCACGCGCACATTTTGCGCAAGGTTGCTTCATCATCATTGTAACCGGGAAGAATCAGGTTGGTAATTTCTATATGCACCCCTTCGTCTTTTAAAACTTTAAGCGAACGCAATACCGGCTCAAGCGTCCCTTCTGTTAACTTGGCATAGTAATCATCGGAAAAACCTTTAAGATCGATGTTGGCTGCATCCAGAAAAGGCGCCAGTTGCCTAAGGGGCGCTTCATTGATATAGCCGTTTGAATGCATCACGTTGCGTATGCCTTGCGCGCGGCAAAGCTTTGCCACCGCAAGCATATATTCATAAAATATGGTCGGCTCATTATAGGTATAGGCGATCGTCGGAGAGCCAGACTGTTTTACTTTCTCAACGAGCGCATCAGGCTCAAGCTGAGCGAAAACAAGATCTTCGGGTTCCGCCTGCGATATCTCCCAATTCTGACAAAACTTACACTTCATATTGCATCCGGCAGTGGCTATAGAAAATGCTGTTGTTGAAGGCAAGAAATGAAACAGCGGCTTCTTTTCAATAGGATCAATGTGCATGCTTACGGGCTTTGCGAACACTAACGTGTAAAGCGTCCCGTCGCGATTTTCGCGCACGCCGCAATAGCCCCGCTTGCCGGGAGTAATCGCGCACTGCCGCGGGCACAGCTGGCACTGCACCAGTTTATTCTCTAGCTTCTGGTAAAATAAAGCTTCCTGCCGCGGTATATCAGCAACAAGATTAGGGAGAAAAAAGCATGCGATAAGAACAAAGAAAAATAATACAAAAGCTAGGATAGGCTTATGATGCATCACTGGCGGAGCAGGTAAATATGAAAGGTGTTGGTGTTAGCGTCGAAACTCATCGTTTCGGCGCCATGCATTCTTTTATTAATGAAAGAATGCATGGAGCTGAGGGGATTCGAACCCCTGACCCCCTCGTTGCGAACGAGGTGCTCTCCCAGCTGAGCTACAGCCCCGAGTATCTAGTATCCTTGAAGGTTTTACTTTATCACACTTTGGCAGGATTGGCAAACGAAAAGGCACTCTTTTAACGCATAGCCTAAGGGCATCTGTCGTCGTCAACCGTTAGCGTAGTAGCCTATGAACCAGTGATCGACTTTCTGATGAAGTACCATTACTTAATATCACCTTTTGCCGGAAAGTATACTCTTCCCAATTTAGCCCAAAATCCAGATTTCTCTGGATCAGAAAGGAGATTCTTCATCGTTTTTGGGTCTATTTTGCAATCCTTAACTTCGATAGTAACAAGTTCTGCATTATCAGATTCAATTATTTTTTTTGCAGCAACTACCGCCTCTTCCTCATCCTCAAAAGTGCCATAAAAGTTTTGGAAATACCCAACTGCTGATTCATTTGAATTAGTAACTTGGAGAGGAGGTATACATTTAGCCTGAACAAACAAGTGGAATTTTCTCATCTACCTAACCCCCTCCTCCGCTCTTTCCAGCATCACAAAAACAGATTGTTAAATAGAACCGTCCCTTTTATTTCTCGTGCCAATCTTTTCCCTCCGGCGTCTACCGTTAGCGTAGTAGTCAATGAACCAGTTACCGTCTTTTTTATAAAGTGCCATTAGTTAAAGTACTCCATCTCAGCTATTGAAAATTTATTTTACAAAAATTTTGAAAAGAATAAATATTAAAAGTGGAACGCCTATCACAAGACCTAAACCCAATACAATACCTATGAACACGTTAGTGGGTTTAGTGGTCTTTCTTGCTTCTACTTCTTCTGGCGTAATATTATGGTCTTTTAAACAAATCAAAACTATAATTCCAATCCAACTTAATAATCCAAAAAGACCGAAAAACCCAGAATGACCCTTTGCTTTTGCATAATAGCCTAAGCCGATTATTAAGAATACAGTGCCTAAAAATAAAATAAGTGGGTGCACTAGAAATCCGATGACTTGAATAATGAGTCCTGGTACACCATACGCTAAACTCTTCTTATTCAATACTTTCTCCATCACTTCATCCTCCCTCTCCACTGCTTCCAGCACCATAAAAGCAGATTGCTAAATTGAACCGTCCCTTTTATTATATTGCATTGCTTATTAATTTGATGTATAGGAGGATTAAACCTAAAGAAATAAATATTAAACCTAGAGACCACTTCCAAAAGCTTACGGAAGAGCTGTCTTTGCCTTCTTCCCCAAATTTTAATTGTAGAAGTGATTTTAAAAATAATGGATTAACTTTTTTATGACCAAAGATAATAATAACTACACCTAAGATTATAAAGAAAACGCCGAGAACGAGTTGCATCACTTCCTCCTCTCCACTGCTTCCAACACCAATTTGCGTCTTTCTGATAGAGTGCCATTAGTTAAAT
>JAGOIJ010000067.1 GCA_017995695.1 Candidatus Omnitrophota bacterium
TCTTTAACGCAATTAGTGCCACCGGTACGCAAAACACAAACATTAGCCTTTTTCATAAAATTTCTTTATAACCCTTACCACATCTTTCGGGGAATCAACCAGGGTGAATATTTCTAAATCATGCGGACTGATATTGCCGTTCTTCTGAAGCACCATCTGGCGCAGCCACGCCAACAAACCCTGCCAATACTCTTTGCCAAACAGCACAACCGGAAATTTCCCAATGCGTTGCGTCTGGATAAGATTAATGGCCTCGAAAAATTCATCCAACGTCCCATAGCCTCCGGGCATAATCACAAACGCCTTGGCGTATTTAACAAACATAACCTTGCGCACAAAAAAATAACGAAAATCAAGCAAGGTGTCCACAAACTTATTGGGCTTCTGTTCGCAAGGAATATGGATATTTAAACCTATAGAATGTCCTCCGGCCCGGCGCGCGCCTTTGTTTGATGCCTCCATCAGACCCGGACCGCTACCCGTGATTATGGCAAAATCTTCCTTAGCCAATAAATAAGCAATCTCTTCTGCCAAGCGATAATACTTTGTATCGGGCTTGGTGCGGCTTGAGCCAAAGATCGACACTGCCTTTCCGATTTGCGAAAGAACCTCAAAACCATCAACAAATTCTGACATGATGCGAAAAATACGCCACGTATCTTCCTTGGTAAAATCTTCCCTGCTTATTTTACTCGATACACACTTGCCCGCTTTGGCCATACGTATCATCCTTTCAATGTTACCACGCTAACGGTTGCTGCCACGATTGTTTTAATGCTTTTATTTCTTTACGCACGCACTCTTTGCCATCTAATCCATAAACGGTAAATATCGGTTTTTCCTTAACGCAACCAATCAAGCCGTAAGGAATCCCTTTAAGCATTTGTTCGAATTTCTTCTGATCCTTTTTCTCAACTTCAACAATAAATCGTGAATTTGATTCGGAAAACAAAACCATATCATTGCTTAGCGGCTCACTTTTTGTATTTTTGATTTCAAAAGGCACTTCCGACAAAAACAGATCCATACCTAATCCACCGGCAAACGCCATCTCGGCACAAGCGACCCCCAGGCCGCCGTCTGAACAGTCGTGCATAGCTTTAACTATTCCCGATGATGCTGCCGTCTGCAACGCTTGAAAAATCAACGTAGCTTTCTTTGTATCAACCTTTGGCGCGGCATTGCCGATAACGCCATGCTGATCAAAATAGTGCGATCCGCCAAGCTCATCAAACGTCGTACCCACTATATACACTAAATCGCCGGACTGTTTCGCGTACATCGATACGGCCTTACGCACATCATCCATAACCGCAATTGCAGAAATCAAAATAGTCCCCGGAATTGCAATAGACTGATGATGCACTGTATACTCATTATATAAACTATCCTTCCCAGATATAAACGGGACACCAAAGCCTAACGCCGTATCGTAACATCCGAAGGCGCAGCGCACCAAGGACCCAAGCCGATCTGGCTTATCTGGATTGCCCCAGCAAAAATTATCTAAGATGGCAACTTCTTTTAGCGAGCCGCCCACGGCGATAATCTGCCGCAGGGCTTCATCAATGCAAGAAGCAGCCATCCAATAAGGATCAATAAAACCAAACCTAAAATTGATACCGTTGGATACAATAATCCCCCGATGCGAATCAAAAAGTGGCTTTACGATTGCCGCATCCGCCGGCCCATCATTAACTATCCCCCCCAGCGGCTTTAAAACAGAGCCCCCCTGGACCTCATGATCGTATTGCCTGATAACCCACTCCTTAGAACAAATATCGTAGTGCGCAAGCATCTTCATCAACGAAGGCGTCAAATCCCGAGGACAACGTATTCGTGGTTGGCGATGTCGTGGTTTGACAAACACTGCCTTCTTGGTAATCTTAGGCAACCCCTCGTGGAGAAAATCCATATCAATGTTGCAAACAAGATTATCATCATAATAAAGCTCAAGTTTCTTGGTATTGGTGAGCTCCCCAATAACCGAGGCCTCGCAATTTTCATTCTCAAAAAGCTGCATCAAGGCATCAACGCGTTCGGGAGGAACCGAAAGCACCATGCGCTCCTGTGATTCTGAAATCCAAATCTCCATATAGCTAAGGCCGGAATATTTTAAAGGTACTTTATCAAGAAACACGCGCGCCCCTAATTCCGCGCCCATCTCACCTACCGCGCTCGATAATCCGCCAGCGCCGCAATCGGTTATCGCGGTATACAGATTCTGATCCCGCGCTTTCAAGATAGCGTCGACTAACTTCTTTTCCTGGATAGGATTACCTATCTGCACTGCCCCGCCTGAAATAGTTTCTGACTCATGCGTTAACTCGCCAGATGAAAACGTTGCTCCGTGGATACCGTCTCGGCCGGTCCTACCGCCAGCGACTACGATACAATCTCCCGCCCGCGGCTGTTTAAACGATTTATCCTTGGGCATAATGCCGACGGTCCCGCAATATACCAAAGGATTCCCAACGAATCGCTCATGAAACAAGATTGCGCCGTTGACTGTCGGAATACCCATCTTATTACCGTAGTCGCGCACACCAGAAACCACGCCCTTCATGACCCGCTTAGGATGCAAGCTCCCCTGGGGAACCTTGCTAAACGCTAAATCCGGCGGGGCAAAACAAAACACATCAGTGTTCACAATGGGCTTTGCGCCTAACCCTGTTCCGAGCGGATCGCGTATAACGCCGCCAATTCCGGTGTTTGCTCCTCCAAACGGCTCCAGCGCCGAAGGATGATTGTGTGTTTCAACCTTAAAACAGATATTATGCTTACCGTCGAATCGTATCACGCCGGAATTATCCTTAAATACCGACACGCACCAGGGTTTCTTAAGCTCCTGCGTAACTTTCATGATCGTCGATTTTAAAAGATTGTCAATCAACGTAGTTTTGAATTTAGAATTTTTGATTTTGGATTTATTTCGAATTTCGGATTTAGAATTTAGAATTTGTTCTTTATATGCAATCTTGCCCCTAAATGTCTTATGCCAACAATGCTCTGACCATGTCTGGGCAATTGTTTCTAGCTCGCAATCAGTGGGGTTACGCTTAAGCGAACGAAAATACTGCCTAATCTGACGCATCTCTGTCAGATTCAGAAAAAGTTGTCCTTGTTTACTTAACTGCATGAGCCTTGCATCGGTTGCGCTCAACAGGTCTACCAAAACCAAGGAAAACGAATAGCGATGCTTCATCGTTACAGCCTGCGCTTCGGCGCCCTCGCGCACTACATGCTGGATCAGTTTATTGTGCAATAATTTCTCGGCAATGGTCTTTAACTGCGCAGCAGTTAGTTCCCCCCTTAAAATATATTTTTTTGCTGTCTTGACTGAAACGTTCGCTGCAATGCCTAAATCCTTAATCCCTTTCTTTACTGATTCCTCGACGGGATCCATCACTCCTGGATTGTAAGCGACTTCGATGATATATTCTTTTTTAGCATTGAGTCGGGAGTATTGAGTATTGAGTGTAAACTCTTGCGAAATGGGATCGGTAAGCAGCTCTCTGCAGATTTTCGTAATCTCATCGCGCGACAAATCGCCCTCAAGCATGTAGACCTGCACGAAGCTAACCTGACGGACGGAGGATATCCCCAAATCAAGGATGTCTTTTTTGATGCCTTCGCCAACAGCATCAAAGATGCCTGCCTTATCTTGCACTTCAATTTTGTACATCATAGCGCTTGAAGATTTCGGGGTATGCGGTGGGCCCTTTCTAGCACGTTACTGTCATTATAATCCGAGTCGGGAAAAAATTTTGTTGACGTTACGTAAATAATAATCGAGATCGAAGAGGATGTTAAGTTCCTGCTTGGTAAAATAACTGGCTGCCTCTTTGTCGGCTAAAAGATTGGCTTTAAAATCAGAGGACTCCTTCCAGGATTTCATTGCCGAGCGCTGCACAATATCGTAGGCAGCGGTCCGGCTTACGCCTTTCTTCATCAAAGCCAACAATACGCGCTGCGAAAAGATTAATCCGTGGCTGCGCGCTATATTGGCAAGCATATTCTGCGGATATACCTGTAGACCTTCGATAACCTCAATAAACTTATGCAACATATAGTCTAAGGCCATGGCGGAATCAGGGATAATGATACGCTCAACAGAGGAATGACTGATATCGCGCTCATGCCACAAAGCATTATTCTCTATCGCAGCCACGGCATTACCACGCAACAGACGCGCCAGGCCGCAGATCCGCTCGCAAATAACAGGATTACGTTTGTGCGGCATAGCGGATGACCCTTTCTGCCCCTTACCAAACGGCTCTTCTGCCTCAAGAACTTCGGTTCTCTGCAAATGGCGGATTTCAGTGGAAAACTTTTCTAAACTTGAGCCGACAATCGCAACGCGCGCCATAAAAACGGCATAGATATCCCGCTGTATAATCTGGGTAGAAATCTTCGCAGGCTTAAGGCCCAATGCCCGGCACACATACGCCTCCACCTGGGGATCAACGTTGGCAAAGGTACCCACTGCCCCTGAAATCTTGCCCAAGGCTACCTCATCTTTGGCGAGCTGAAGACGCGTAAGATTACGCCTGGTCTCATCATACCATAGCGCTAATTTTAAGCCGAAGGTTGTTGGCTCTGCGTGCACGCCATGGGTACGGCCCATGCACACCATATCTTTGTAAGCGCGGGCCTTTTTTGCTAAAACAAGCGATAGTTGTTTTAAGTCATCAATCAGAATATCAGCGGCGGCCTTAAGCTGAACTCCTAAGGTAGTATCAAGGACGTCAGATGAAGTCAACCCATAGTGTAGATATTGAGCGTCGCTGCCAATGTATTGCGCGACGTTAGAAACAAATGCCACGACGTCATGCTGCGTCTTAGCTTCGATTTTCTTGATTTGTTTAAGATTAAAACGGGCTTTGGTGCGGATTCTTTTGACTGCCGCGGTTGGAACGATGCCTTGCTTAGCAAGGGCCTCAAGGGTAAGGAGCTCTATCTCAAGCATTGTCTTGAACTTAAACTCCTCCTGCCAAATACGCGACATTTCAGGCAAACTATAACGTTCAATCATGGCAGCTCCTTGCGTAACACGTTTGCTTCCGGTAAGAAGGTAAACTATTATAAGAGAGAGTTATTATAACAAAAATGGGTAGGCGATGCAATCAAAATGTGGGAGGACATCCATGCTTAACCTAAGTAAAGAACGATACAATGTTCTTTCGCTTTGGGTAATTTTTCAATAACAGAACGCGCTATAAGAACCGAGCTTTGGTGTCTTACTATTAGGGGGTCGGCATTTAACGTGGCCTTCAGAATACGCATATTCTCCTTAGCAGCTTTATCCTGAAGCATGAAAACAACCTTAAAGCGCCGATGAGCAAACATGCGGGTCATGGCAATAGTTGGACCTTCTTTAAATTGATCCGGCGAAAGCTTTGGCTCAATCAAAAGATCTCCCCGATACCCCTTGATTCCGAACGCCTGCGTCAGGAGGGTCAGCACAAACCAGCTTGCTGAACCGGTCAAATAAGCATACATTCCCCTACCCTCACCGTCGAAATATTCAGGCAGGCACGGATATATTTTACTGGTTTTAGTGTCAACGGCCATGGCATAGATAGAATGCAGCGCATTCCAACCATCTTGATGATAACCCTGCTTATACAGCGCATACGCCAGCATGACGATCATGTGGTTAAAAAAGGCTCCGTTTTCCTTGTCGCCATAGACAAATGAAAATGCCCGCCCAAGATCATGCTGTTCCTGGTGAAAGTCAGTATTTAAATGGGTGCCATGCGTTTTTGGATCATAAAGGTACCGGTGGATGGCAGCCAAGATTTTTTCAACTTGCCACGGTTGAGCAACGCCTCCCATCAGAGGAAAAACCTGAGAACTCAACATCATGCGCACGGTTGTTTTGTTTATTCCTTCAACGCGTCTCTTTTTATTATCGTAATATCCGTTAAAGAAACCCTGCGCCAGCCACTCGTGTTTGCGAATATGCTCCTGCATCCAGTGAGATTTCTTCTTAAGATCATCAACAAGCCATGCCACATCCACTGCAATAGTTTTACCTGAAACTGTTTTCTGGGTTGCCTTGAAATATTCAGCCAACAGAGCATGCTTATCAGCAATCTTGTTATAGTTGATAGCGCGCAAAAGAATGGCAAATTCTTTCAGGAGCGTAACGTTCTTTTTGCCAGTTTGTTGCAATACTTGAGCCAGTAATACCAGGTTATGCGCATACATGGCTGAAAAAGCAACACTCTCACCATATTCCGGGGCCATATCCAAACCATCGTTCCAGTCAGCGCCTTCAAGGCGCACATGGTTATGGGCTCCGACATTAAAAAACTGAACGAGGTTTTGCACTAATACATGCTCAAGTATTGTCCCTTGATATTGCTCTCCGGAACGCGCCAGGAGCACATTGGCTGATTGAGCGCTCCAATCACTATCAATCACCTGCGAGCGGTTGCAATGCTGGTCGCGGAAATATCCCCGGCGCTCAAACAGGATTGAGTAATCGCCGGTTTCATGCATATATAGATCGAGGGTGAACAGCGGCCAGACGCCGTGATCCATCCAGACGCGGGAAATATTATTGCGGTCAGCAATAAATTCCCCTGATCTTTTTCCGATGATAGTCGCGTTTGAGCCATCAATACGCACGCCGGAAAAATTATTCAATAGAAGGCTGCGCACCGTAAGCGGCTCACTCAAAATCAAACCCAGGCAATCCTGCCATAAATCCCTCCACCCCCGGCCGCCTTTGCCATAATCAAAATCAGGGAGGAACGAACAACCGAAGAGCCTGCGCAGCGTCGGCTGGATACTCACCCAGCGAAACCAATTATCAAATCGCGCATCGCTGCTTTGCGCCTGTATGCAATCGCTTAATGCCACCCAATGCTTTTGGGTAGCGATCAATGCCGCCTCGACCTTCTGCGGAGTTTGCAATGCTGCGATAATCTTATTAATTGACTGATGCGGATACGCCATGCCCATAATGACAGTGAACGTGCGCGAAGCTTGAGGCGCCAACGTAATGCGCTTAAAACGCAACGCGCCCATTGCCTCTTTGCCCTGAAGTGGCTTTTGCGTAGGAAGTGCGTCATTGAAAACGCTCTCGGGCGCTTCCAAATCACCGGCCTCTCCGCAGAACATTGCCTGCGTCGGATAGATATACTGCGGAGGCGAACACCGCTCATCCCAGCCACAGACAAAATAGGTCACGTTATTCGGCTTATGCCCTGACTCATCAAACAAAAGCGTAGGCTTAACCAATACTCCCATCTTATGCAAAACAATACGATGCAAAAGCGAGGTCACATGGCGATGGTCGCGCAGATTATTAGCGCTACGGGCATAGATCGGGATTGCTGCGATCGGCACACATTGCATCGCTTTCTTTGTAGTATTGGTTAAAGTAACGCGCATTATCTCAACCGGTAAATCTTGCGACGGGACAAAAGAAAGGATTTCGGCTGTCAGGCCAATTTTTCTATTGCTGCGCGAAACCTTATGCCATAGAAGCCCTGCCTCAAGCGTGACCGTGTCTGATTCAAGCTGGCTAAGATTCTTTGCCACTCCGGTTGCAGACCAAACCTCGCCGTTGTTTTTACGAATCCAAAAATTCCTTGAAGATAACGAATTGGTCAAATCAATACGGGAAACCGGGGCAAGTAAAAAATGGTTGTGATCCGATTTACTATCACCATGAAGATCGGTAGTAATCGAAGAAAGAAGAAGCTCGTTAGCAAGCGGGAAGTAACGCTCTCGCTGCTTGTGCGCGCAATGACAAATAAACCGGCCTTGGTTATCTATAAAACCCCACACTCCCGCCTGTGTCTTATCCTGCTTGCGTTCCACTGCCTGCTACTCCTTTCGTGATGAATAATAATGAGTCATAATCAAACCTAGGCAAGACCTGCCTGCAACATGACCATTCGCGCAGCATATTCTTTACATAATTACTGAGGATACCGCGCATTGCAAGAAGTGACAAATGCGAGGATTTGCTGGAGGGCTTCCTCTTGGTTATCCTGAAAGGCTACCGCAGAAAAATACCATCGTTCCGCGCGCCGCCGAAACGTCCTAAGCACCGTACCTCGCACAACAATGGCCTCTTTGCGCGAAGGCAAGGTAAATTTCATGGTTAGGATATAATCCGGAAAAATCTTATGTTCATCAGTAATCAGCAATACCCCGGCCTGTGAAATATTAACCACCTCTGCCTTTAATTCTATCGTCTGGCCAAGGCGCGTATATTCACATATACACTCAAGCAGCTCCTGCGGCTTATAGCGCACGTAGCGGCGGCGATTGAAAGCGCCTTGCTGACGAAACACCCTGGTTAGTTTCCTTATTAAGCCCATAAGTATTAATATAGCTGACGCTCAATCCGCAGCTGCATAGTATTTACGGTCGTTGCAAGAAAAGGCATGGCAAACATTTTCTTTAACAAGAAGACAACCAGCGCGCCCCCCATAACACAAACAGGAAATGCGACAGCCACCAGTGCAAATGAACT
>JAGOIJ010000068.1 GCA_017995695.1 Candidatus Omnitrophota bacterium
ATACAATAAGACGCTTGATGAAAATCTAAAGGTTTGTCCGAAATGCAATTACCATTTTGTGCTTGGTGCTCGGGAACGAATTGCCATGCTTGTGGATGCTGATACCTTTCAAGAGCATGATTTGGATATGCTTTCGGTTGACCCACTTGATTTTAAGGGTCCTAAGACGTACAAAGACAAGCTCCTCGCCGACCAAAACCTTACCGGGTTGAAAGATGCGGCGGTGACGGGAGAGGGATTGCTTGAAAAAAGAAAAGTCATGATTGCGGTAACAGACTCGCGTTTTATTATGGGGTCGATGGGATCTGTTGTCGGTGAGAAGATCAGTCGCATCGTTGAGGCGGCTACAAAGGAAAAGTTGCCGGTTATTATTGTTTCTGGTTCAGGCGGCGGCGCACGTATGTATGAAGGGATGTATAGTTTGATGCAGATGTCTAAGACCTGCGCAGCGCTTGCGTATCATCATCGCGCCCGACTTCCGTTTATCTCTATCTTGACTGATCCCACCATGGCCGGCGTTATGGCCTCATTTGCTGCGATCGGTGATTTAATTGTTGCTGAACCAAGGGCGTTAATTGGCTTCACCGGCCCGCGGGTTATTGAGCAAACCATCCGGCAGAAGCTCCCCGCTGGTTTCCAGCGTTCGGAATTTTTATTAGAGCACGGCCTGATCGACATGATTGTGCATCGTAAACAATTAAAGCCGACCTTGGCCCAAGTGCTTGACTATTTGAGTTGATTAGGTATAATAATACGATTCTGCAATAATTATCAGGCTAGCGTTACTTAAACAGACGGAAGGGAAAGATGGCTCAGGTAAGTCTTAAAAACGTTTCTAAGTACTACACCGCTCATGGGCGCGTTAAGGCAGTTAATAATGTTAACTTAGGTATCGAGAATAAAGAATTTATGGTTTTAGTGGGTCCTTCTGGCTGCGGAAAGTCGACTACGCTTCGGATGGTCGCAGGCTTAGAAGAGATTAGCGAAGGCGATATCTATATTGGCAATAAGCGGGTCAATGATGTGCCAGCGAAAGACCGTGATATTGCGATGGTGTTTCAAAACTACGCATTATATCCTCACATGACTGTGTTTGAAAATATGTCATTTGGTCTTCGGCTCAAACACTATCCGAAAAGTGAAATTATCCAGCGGGTTAATGAGGCTGCGGATATTTTAGGCATTAAGCGTCTGTTGAACCGTCGACCAAAGGAATTATCAGGCGGGGAGCGTCAGCGTGTTGCCGTTGGTCGCGCGATTGTGCGTAAGCCCATGGTTTTCTTGTTTGACGAGCCGTTGAGCAATCTTGACGCCAAATTACGCGTTCAGATGCGCACCGAGATCCATAAGCTGCATATTCGGTTGCAGACAACGATAATTTATGTCACCCATGACCAGGTTGAGGCCATGACGATGGGCGATAGGATTGCCGTTATGAAAGATGGAATTTTGCAGCAGGTAGCAGATCCGATCACTGTCTATGATAAGCCAAAAAATAAATTTGTAGCTGGCTTTATTGGTTCTCCTCCGATGAATTTTATGAAAGGCCGTATTCTAAAAAAGGATAGCAAGCTTTATTTCGATGAAGGCAAAATCAAAGTTAAGCTTGTTGAAGCTATGACATCGGCGATGCTTCCTTACATTGGCAAAGAAGTGTATCTAGGTATTCGCTCGGAAGATATCTATGACAAGCTTTTTGTTTCCGAAGCTCCTCCGGAAAACATTGTCCGCGTCAACTGCGAAGTTTTCGAGCCGATGGGTTCAGAGGTGTATTTGTATCTTAACACCGGAAAGCACACCTTTATCGCTCGCGTGGGAGCACACGATCGTCCCCAGGTTAACCAGGATATGGACCTTGTTTTTGATATGAGTAAAGTGCATTTCTTTAACAAGGATACCGAAGAAACAATCGTATAGCAAGGGGGAAGCAACGGATACCAAAGGCTTTCCTTCTCTCGGCGGGTCAATCCTCTTGTCCATTCTTATCTTTATTGTCTTTCCTGTTATCATTTTTTATGTACTACCTTTATCGTTAATCGCACTTTGCGTGTATAGCAGTTTGTTGGTTGGCATTTTTTTGTACTTTTTATGGAAAAGCCATCAACGTGAAGATAGTTGTGTGCTGGCGCTTGAGAAGATCCAAGAAGAACGCAATGTCCTTGAGGATAAGTACGCCCACGCTCGCAAGCATTCAATTTCCCTCCAGGAACGTATCAGGCGATATAAAAGTCTTAAAATAATTATTGAAGAAATAAATCATAGCCTGTCTCTTGAGTCAGCCGCCGAACAGCTTGTCTCCATTGTTTTTTCTCTCATTGCTGATAATAAGGGCGTGGCCATCCTGTATCTGATTAATCCACTTACCCGTTCTTCGTTAAGTATTGTCAAATCAAAAAAAGAAGATAGAAAGATGGTGATTAAGGCAAAAGAAGGGGATGCTTTTGATCTTTGGGTCTTGCGTCATGCCAGCCCTCTTTTAATCGAAGATGTCAAAAAAGATTTTCGCTTTGATGCGCAAAAGGTAACGAGTGTTGACGTGCGTCCGATCGTTTCCTTGGTCGCCAGCCCTTTAGTGATCGATAATAAGATTATTGGTATTGTGCGACTCGATCATCATGAAAGCGGAGTTTTTTCCCAAGATGATTTGCGCTTTTTGGTTGCCATCAGCGATATCGGGGCAGTCGCGTTGGAAAATGGGATTCTTTTTGAGAAAACGCAGGATTTAGCTATCCACGACGAATTAACCTCGCTTTTCACGAAGCGCTATTCTTTAAACCGTCTTCATGAGGAGTTGCAGAGGAGCCAGCGCGGGCATCGGCCATGCGCGCTGATTATGTTTGATATAGATTTTTTTAAGCAATATAACGATAGCTTCGGCCATAGCGCAGGCGATCTTGTTTTAAAATCAATTGCGCACGACATAGTTTCTGTATTGCAGAAGTGGCATCCTGTGGTAGGTCGTTTTGGAGGCGAAGAATTTTGCGCTATACTTCCTGAAGTCGCCAAGGAGGAAGCAACGCTTGCTGCGCAGTTAGTGCAAAAGAAGATTGAGTCAACAAAGATACTTTTGCGCCGCCAGGAGACTTCCTTAACCATTTCTGCAGGTGTAGCTGTTTTTCCTGATGATGCAGTTGACGCAATGGAATTAATCGCGCGGGCAGATCAGGCATTGTATAAAGCTAAAGAGCAAGGGAGAAATCGTGTTGTCGTCTTTCGTAGTGAGGGGTGAAGTTGCTTTAGCGCTCTTGATTGTGCTGTTTGTGCTGCGTATTAAGCGGTACAACGCGCAGCGCTTTCTGAGGGCCCAAGTGAAAACCTCCGAAGAAAGCAAGAAATTGAATGAGCAGGAAGCTGCCTACCAAAGCCTTATTCACAACAACGTTGCGCTTGAGCGGGAATTGGAGGATACGGTTGCATTGTACGAGATCACTAAAGATATCTGCAGATCGCTTGACGAGGAGCAGGTCTTCAATAATTTTCTTAAACATGTATCGCCGTATGTGCGCATTGAAGATTGCCGCATAGTGCTTGATGAAAAAGCGGCGCGTAAAGAAAAGGGTTTTGAGGTTATCCCGCTTAAGATTAGCAAGGATGTTTTTCGCTATCTTGTGGTGCGCCAGATTAGCAACGATCATAGAGAAAAATTTGAGATACTGTTACAGCATTTATTTTTAGGGATTAAGCGCGCTATCCTGTATAAGGGGGTGCAGGAATTAGCCGTAATCGATGGGCTGACGAATGTTTTTAGCCGCCGATTTCTCCTTGAGCGGCTGCAAGAAGAGTTGCAGCGTTCGCGAACATTTTCTCACACCTGCGCACTTTGTATGGTCGATATTGATCATTTTAAGGAATATAATGATAGTTATGGGCATCTTGTTGGCGATAGCATCTTGCGAGAGATTTGTAAAACCATGAAAGAAAATATTCGCGAAATTGATGCCATAGGCCGTTTTGGGGGAGAAGAGTTTTGTCTTGTGCTAGCTGAAACTGAACGGCAAAAGGCGCTGTTTGCTGCAGAGCGTATTCGTCAGGCTGTTGCTGCGCGCAAGATCCTTGCTTACGATGAACTTGTTCAGGTGACCGTTAGTATTGGCGTAGCTACCTTTCCTCAAGATGCGCATACTGTTGAGCAGCTTATTGAAAAAGCTGACGCGCAGTTGTATAAAGCTAAGCAGGGTGGGCGTAATAAGGTGTGTTAATGGCCTGTATTTCATAAAATTTCTTTTCTTCTTGCAATTAAATTTTATTTCATATACAATACTCCCCAATGGCTAAGCAATATATTATCGGTGTTGATTTAGGAGGAACGAATCTTAAGATAGCGCTGTGTGATATAACGTTTACGATTAAGCAAAAAGCTATCTTGAGCACCAAAAGCTTTAATAAAAAAGAAGCCTTAATTTCCGCTATTGCGCAGGCAATTACGCAATTTTTACATAAGAGCAATCTTGCAAAGCGTTACGTAGTGGGCGTTGGTTTAGGTCTGCCTGGCCCTGTTGATGTTAATCGCGGCCTTGTTCATTTTTTCCCCAACATTCCTGGTTGGCGCAATGTTCCTTTGCGCGACATGTTACAAAAGCGATTAGGCTTGGCTGTTGTGGTGGATAACGACGCTAATGTTATGGCGTTGGCAGAGTTTACCAAGGGATCGGCTGTCGGAGCAACGAACGCAGTATGTATTACCTTAGGTACCGGCGTAGGCGGAGGCCTTATTTTAGACAAGGCCTTATATCGAGGCTCAACGTTTGCAGCCGGAGAAATTGGTCATATGCCCCTTAATGAGACAGGTCCACGCTGCCAGTGTTCAAGAATGGCTTGTCTTGAAACATATGTTGGGAATGCGCGCATTGAGCAGCAAGCGCAAGAGTTATTTAAGAAAAAGATTTCTTTGGAAGAGTTAAGCCAGCTTGCGCGTCAGGGTGATGCGCGCGCCATGGCGGTGTGGCGTCAAGTAGGAGTCCGATTGGGTATTGCGCTTTCAGGCGTTATTGATCTTTTGGATCCGGATACGATCGTGATTGGGGGCGGCGTGGCAAATGCGGGACGTATTCTATTTCAGGCAGTGCGTCAAACTATCGAATCAAGGGTATTTCCTGTGACCGGCCGGAAGGTGAGGGTTTGTAAAGCTTCTTTAGGTTCTGACGCAGGCATGATGGGGGCTGCGATTTTGGCTCATCAGGGGATGCGGTAATGCAAATTTTTATCGATACTGCTTGTGTGCAAGAGATCAAAGAGGCCTTAAGCGCGGGGTTGATCGATGGCGTAACAACCAATCCCACGCTTATGGCTAAAGAGAAGCGCCCCGCGCGCGAAGTGCTTAAAGAAATATGCGCTTTGGTATCGGGACCCGTCAGCGCTGAAGTTATTTCTTTGGATAGCCAGGGCATGATTAAGGAAGCGAAAGAACTAGTGGCTATTGCGAAGAATATCGTGGTCAAGATTCCTTTGATTAAAGAAGGTTTGATGGCGGTAAACGCGCTTTCACGCGAAGGTATCAAGACTAATGTAACACTGTGTTTTTCTGCTACCCAGGCATTGCTTGCAGCAAAGGCCGGCGCTACTTTTGTTTCACCGTTTGTCGGCAGGCTCGATGATGTAAGTGAGATGGGCATGGGCTTGATCCAAGATATTAAGACCATTTTTGTTAATTATAATTTTAAGACCAAGATCATTGTAGCATCGGTGCGTAATCCATTACATGTGCTTGATGCCGCCCGCATAGGGGCAGATGTCGCAACGCTTCCTTTTGCGGTAATTGAGCAGCTGCTTAAGCATCCGCTGACTGATATTGGCGTGCAGCGCTTTCTTAACGATTTCAAGAAAATACCTACAACGTAAAGGTTACCACATCATCATGTCACCACGTTACCAGCTGATAAACAAAAAACTAATACAGAAGATTCTCAATGCGTCTGCTGTGATATTGTTATGTTATTTTGTGGTTACATCATCGGTAGCTATCGCCCAGGAATCTAAGAAGATTGAGCAACCGATAGTGGTAAACGGTGATACCGTGGAATATTCTGCTGATAATAAAGATGTTGTTGCTCTCGGCAATGTTAAGGTTGAGTATAAGGGTTCAACGCTGACGTGCGATAAGCTTACGGTTAACACGCAAACAAAAGAAGGCGTAGCTGAAGGTAATGTTAGGCTCGATGATCAAAAAGGCATTATTGAAGGCAGCACCATAACGTATAATTTTCAAAATAAGACCGGCACGATTATTGATGCGGGTTTCAGGGCTAATCCTTATTTCGGCCGGGCAAAAAAAGTCCAGAAGCTAAGCGATACCCAATTTACGGCATCTGATGGTTATTTCACCAGCTGCAATCTTGACCATCCGCATTTTCGTTTCGATGCAAAGAGTATTAACATGTTTCCTAATGATAAGGTGCAGACTCGCTCGGATACGCTGCGCATCGGCAACATCCCGATTTTGTATTTGCCATGGTTTAATCGAAGCTTGAAAGATAACATGATGCACGTGCAGGTGATCCCGGGCAAGCGCAAGGAATGGGGTTATTTTGCGCTCGGCAGCTGGCGTTATAATCTGAACGAATATGTTGATGGCAGGGTGTATCTTGATTATCGCGAGCGTCTTGGTTTTGCGCAAGGGATAGGGGCAAACTATGATACCCGTAAGGCAGGTAAGGGCGATGTGAAATTCTATTATACGCGCGAAGATGATCAGGATGCGCCTGTAGGGATATCAAAAGATTTTACGCGGCATCTGGTGCGTTGGAGACATAGCTGGAATATTGATCCGAGCACGTCATTGATTTCGCAGTTGTATAAAATTACCGATAACAAACGGAAGTATCTTTCTGATGCAAACTTCTTAAAAACGTATTTTTACCGCGAGTTTGAAAAGGATTCACAGCCACTTTCGTACGTTTCTTTTAGCCGTCGATTTAGAAATTCCAGCCTTGACGTAACCTTCCAAAAACGGGTTAATCAATGGTTTGATCAGTTGGATCGTTTGCCTGAAGCGCGTTTTACGCTTCCAAGTTTGCAGCTAGGATCAAGCCGTCTTTATCTTGCCGATATTACAACCTTATCGCATTTTGATAAACGAGGTACGCTTGAATTGCCTTCGACAAATGAGGTTGATATGACGCGTTTTGATACCTATAATAAGCTTTCCTTGCCTATGCGCGTCATGGTTTTTAATTTTACTCCTTTTGTGGCCAACCGTTCAACAGTATACGATAAAGATAATCGCGACAATAATCTGCCGTATCGAGCAATTTTTTACTCCGGGGCTGATGTGAGCACTAAATTTTACCGCGTTTTCGATGTTCAATCTGATTTTTTGGGGTTGAATTTGAATGGCCTAAGACACGTGGTTACTCCTTCGGTCGGCTATGCCTTTAACCATGAGCCAACGATTTCCCGGGATCAGCTGAAACAGATCGATGAAATTGACGCTCTTACGCGTAGTAACGCGGTATCCTTGCAATTGGAAAATAAGCTCCAGACTAAGCACGCAGGCCAAAGCGTTGATTTGGTCGATATTTTATTGAAGACTAATTATATTATCAAGCCTAAATATGGAGAGACTGACGGAAGCAGCTTTTCTGATTTTCTTGTTGATTTGGAGTTAACCCCTTATTCATGGCTCAGGGTTGATGCCGACGCAACATTTAAGCATTCCGGAGGCCGCAGCCACCCTAGTTACAATCGTTTTATCACGGCAAACTACGATATCAATTTTAATTTTGGCAAGGATCGTTCTATCGGCGCTGGACAGCGCTACGAGCGCAAGGGAAGCAACGAGGTAACGGCGAATCTTACCTGGCGTTTTAATCCTAAATGGAAGCTGGGAATTTATGAGCGCTATAATCTGCATCGCAGTTTATTGGTCAAGAGCGGCTTGCTTGAGCAACAGTATACCATTACCCGTGATTTGCATTGCGCAGAAATGGATCTATCATACAATATCGACCGCGATGAAGGGCACACGGTGTGGGTTATCTTCCGGCTAAAGGCTTTCCCGGGCATGGAGCTGGGCTTTGACCAGAGCTATAATAAACCATCGCCCGGCTCTCAAAACAACAACTAAGGCAAAGAACTTCTTTTTGATTTATTTGGTTGAAGATGTAAAAGGAGGTAGTAAGCGTGAATATTTCAATTATTGGCACCGGCTATGTTGGCTTGGTGACAGGCGCATGTTTTGCTGAACTTGGCAACCGCGTGCTGTGCGTTGATAATAACACTCAGAAGATCGCAGCGTTAAAAAAAGGCTATGTTCCTATCTTTGAGCCTGGGCTTGAGGAGCTTATTCGGAAAAACACCCAGAAGAAACGTTTGGTATTTACGAGCAATATTAAAGATGCGGTTGCGCATGCCACGATTATATTTATTGCTGTGGGCACCCCTTCGTTGAGCAATGGAGAAGCGGATTTAACGGGCATAGAAAATGTAGCTGCTAATATCGCCAAGAGTATGACTGGCTATCGTTTGATAGTGGAGAAATCAACCGTT
>JAGOIJ010000069.1 GCA_017995695.1 Candidatus Omnitrophota bacterium
GCCAATATCTCTGGTGATCTTTGATCTTGATGGGACCCTTATTGATGCTTATCCAGCGATCGTTGATAGTTTTAACTATGCGATGCGTCAATGCGGTTATCCATTGCAGGAAAAGCGTCTGATTTGCGAAGCGGTTGGATGGGGGGATAGCAATCTCATCAAGCCTTTTGTTGCGCCGGAAGATTTGCCTTTTGTTCTTGCGGCATATCGACGTCATCACGCGCAGGCCTTGCGTTTGAAAGCTCGCTTATTCCCGGGCGTAAAAAAGGTGTTGCGTCATCTTAAGCAGCAGGGGTATAAACTTGCTGTAGCAAGTAACCGGCCGACAAAGTTTTCACTCATTTTGCTTCGTCATCTGGGAATACGGCCGTTCTTTTCATGTGTTTTGTGCGCTGATAAGCTTAAGCAGGGTAAGCCGCACCCTGAAATCTTAATCAGGATCATGCAGCGGTTTTCTGTTAAACCAAAGGCAGCGTTATTTGTCGGGGACATGCCGCTTGATGCGCAAGCCGGCAGAAGCGCAAAGATTAAGACAGTAATTGTAACCACTGGTTTTAGCAGCCGTAAAAGTATAAGGCGGCAAAAGCCTTACGCAATTATTGCTCACCTAAGCGAGCTTATAAAATTACCGTGTTTGGTTAAGGGGTAAGCAATAACCTTGACCTTATAGGCATCCGGGGTATAATAGATAGCACAGGAACGATTAATCCGGGAGGATGATATGAAGAACCGAATCGCGCTTTTTTTGGTGGTTTGCTTAGGCGTGGTTGGCATTTCCTGCGCCAAGGCCAAAGAAGTTCCTTCAAGCGGTAAAGTAAGAATCATTGTGCTTCTTTCTGAGCAAAATATCCAGGGGCCGCAGCATGCATGGTGGGCGAGTGAGGTCGATCTATCGGCGGTTGAATCGGTGTTAACGCAACAACTGCTCACTAAAGGGTATGAAGTGCTTGAGCCTTCTATGTTGCGTGGTGTTATCCAGAAAGATAAAGCATTCCGATTGGTAAATTTTACGGATGCGGCAGCAATTAAATTAGGCACGTTGAGTAAGGCGGATTTTGTGATTATCGGTAAGGCCATTGCTTCAAGTGGAGGTGCCGTGCCTCAATCAACGATGCGTTCATGTTTTGCGAGCGTTGTGGCTCAGGTTATTAGCGTGAAAGAAAAAAGAGTTCTTGCGTATCTTGATGCTGCGGGAAGCTCTGCGCATATGGATGTGATTATGGGTGGGAGAGAAGCTCTGCAGGCTGCCGGCAATGATTTAGCCATTAAGGTCGAACAGGTGTTAAGTAAGAGGAACCAATAAGATGCGCTCTTGGTTATTGACTATTCGATTTTTGACGATCGGCTTAATCGCATTATTGTCTGCTGCTGGTTGCGCTTCTGTTAAGCAACCTACTGCGAGTGTTGACGCGCATGCCGGCGCGCAGCCATTGCCTCCATATGTTGGCCCTCGTGCCCGCATTGCTATTGCGGATTTCGATGTAAAAGCTGCTCAGGCAACAGGAGAGATAGGTTCTGGGTTGCGCGAGATGCTAGTAACTGCCTTGGTTAATAGCAGCAGATTTTCTGTTGTCGAGCGGCAGGCATTATCAGCTTTAATGCAGGAACAGGAATTGGCAGTTTCAGGCGCTTCCGACCAAACCGAGTCAGGTGTCCAGCGCGGAAAAATAAAAACCGCTGATTTAATTATTACTGCGGCAGTTACCGAGTTTGAGCCTCAAGCTTCGGGGGGCAGCGCAGGGATAGGAGGGGGCGGAGGCATTGGTAGCGGTGTTTTGGGAGGACTTCTTGGCGCATCGTTAAACAAAGCCCATATCGCCTTAGATTTGCGTATTATTGATACCTCAAGCTCTGAAGTGTTGGCTGCTACCCGCGTGCAGGGGCAGGCATCGGATGTCGCCGGAGGATTCATGATGGGATTTCTTGGTAACTGGGGGTTAGGAAGCGGATTGTCTGCGTATGCTAACACCCCGATGGAAAAAGCAATCCGGATTTGTATTATTGAGGCAGTGCGATATATTTCGCAGACCATATCACCACAGTACTATAAATATTGAGAAAGGAAATTATCATGGGAAAGCGTAAGCGTAGAGGTAAATTAAATTGGCGTTCCAAGAAAGCAAATAAAGGTAGAAGGCCCAATTTAGGATAACAGGCCGGATGACTCTTGTTTGGATTCTTTTAAGTACGGGGGCGGTCAGTCTCATTTCGTTGGTTGGTGTTGTTACCCTGGCGATCAATGATAAGCTGCTGCAGAGAATCCTTTTTGGTTTAATTGGGTTTTCAGCAGGGGCATTGATTGGCGGGGCGTTCCTTCATATCCTCCCCGAAGCATTAGAGCAAGCCAGCAGTACCAGCGTTTTTGGTTATCTTATTGTAGGAATAGTAGTCTTTTTCTTGCTTGAGCGGTACTTTCACTGGCGGCATTGCCACGAGCAGCACTGTGATACCCACGCCTTCACGTATCTTAATCTTGTCGGAGATGGTTTCCATAATTTTATTGATGGGATGGTGATCGCAGCCAGTTTTGTTATCTCCGTCAGGCTTGGTATCGTCACCACCATTGCGATTATTATGCATGAGATCCCACAGGAGCTAGGAGACTTTGGGGTATTGGTCTACGGTGGCTTTAGCAAGCAGAAGGCGCTTTTTTTTAACTTCATTTCTGCGCTTACGGCAATGGTAGGCGCAATGGTCGGTTATTATCTGACTGATGTAGCGCAAGGGTTTTCTCAAATTATTCTTCCGGTCACCGCAGGAGGCTTTATTTATATCGCCACCTCTGATCTTATTCCGGAGATTCATAAAGAGAGCAACTTGAAACGATCCTCGCTAGCATTTCTTGCCTTTGTCGTAGGGATTATCTTTATGGCCCTTGCCCGGATGTTGTTCGAGCAATAAATAAACACCGAATCGAGTTTCTCTACCTATGAAGAAAATCTCTTTAGTTCAATTAAAGAACAATCAAAAAAGCATTGTGGTTGAGATAACCGCAGGCCATGCGCTGCAAGCGCGATTGATGAGTATGGGTATTTACAAAGGGAGCACGATTACTAAGTTAAGCCAGTTCATGCTGCGCGGGCCTGTGGCAGTGAAGGTAGGTAGGAGTATTATCGCCTTAGGTTATGGTATGGCGACAAAGGTAATGGTAGAAATAGAATGATTTCAAAAATATTTTTGCTCGGTAACCCGAATGTCGGCAAGAGTGTAGTGTTCTCGCGCCTTACCGGAGTGCAGGTTGTTTCATCAAACTATCCTGGCACGACTGTTGAGGTTGCTAAGGGTTATTTAACCTTAGGTGACCAACGTATTGAGGTTGTGGATTTGCCAGGAACGTATTCTTTAGAGCCTACATCGAGCGCAGAAGAGGTAGTAGTATCTTTGTTGCGAGAGTGCCCGCGGCAGGAAAGTCTGGTAGTGAATATTGTCGATGCTACGAACCTTGAACGTAACTTGTATCTGACGCTTCAATTATTGGAAGAGGGTTTTTCCGTCGTGGTTTGCCTTAATATGTGCGATGAGACACGGCACCGGGGTATCAGCATTGATGAAAAAAAGTTAGAAGCCATGCTGAACGTTCCGGTTGTCCCTGCCTGCGCGATTACGGGCGTGGGCATGAAGTTCTTGATCCGCAGGCTTCCCGAGGCAAAACCCATTGCTATCCATAAACGCACCCATGAGCAACGTTGGCAGGCAATCGGCACAATCATTGAGGCTTCGCAACGTTTAAGCCATCGTGATCATACGGTCAGGGATCATCTTGAGGATGCTTCGGTGCGTCCGTTGAGCGGCTTGCTTATGGCGGGCTTTGCAATTTTTCTTTCCTTCAAATTTGTGCGTTTCACCGGCGAGTGGCTTATCGCCCATATTGCTGATCCTATCTTTTTTAAGCTCTACCAGCCTTTATTAGAGCAGTTGAGTGAGCGTCTTGGCGGCGATGGATTTATTCACCACGTGCTCATCGGCGATTTGATTAATGGCAAGATCGACTTTAAGCAATCGTTGGGCGTATTAACAACCGCTCCGTATATTGAATTTTCCATGGTGCTGCCTTATATCATCGCTTTTTATTTTGTCTTAGGCGTGCTTGAAGATACGGGTATCCTCCCGCGGTTAGCCATGCTTTTGGACGGGATTATGCACCGTTTAGGGCTGCACGGATTCGCCATTATCCCTGTGTTGTTGGGATTTGGCTGCAATGTCCCGGGGATTCTTTCCACGCGGGTCCTTGAGTCAAAGCGGGAACGCTTCATTGCCTCAACGCTTATTTCTATCGGGGTTCCTTGCGTTCCTCTGCAGGCGATGATTTTTGGTTTACTGGGATCATTTTCCGGCTTTTATGTCAGCGGCGTCTATCTGGTTTTATTTTCTATATGGCTTTTTCTAGGCATCATCCTTAATCGACTGCTCAAAGGTTTTTCTCCCGAGTTTCTGTTAGAGATTCCTCCGTATCGTTTTCCCCCCTTGGGAGCGTTGATGCAAAAGATGTATGTGCGTATTCGAGGTTTTCTTGTGGAAGCCTTGCCGGTAGTTTTTTTCGGCGTTCTCATCGTAAATCTGTTCTTGTTTTTGCATCTTTTTAATCTGGTGACCGGTTTTTTTGCTCCTCTTATGACCGGCCTCTTTGGTTTGCCCAAGGAGGCAGTGGTTTCATTGATCGTCGGGTTTTTCCGCAAAGATGTGGCTGTCGGCATGCTTATGCCGTTGGCCTTGAGCGCAAAACAACTTTTTATTAGCGCAGTTCTCCTTGCCATATCATTTCCGTGCATCGCGACTTTTGTTGTTTTATATAAAGAGCTCGGTTTAAAAGATTTACTAAAGGCGACCGCGATCATGATTATGACGGGTATTATCGTAGGCAGTTTGTTAAATATTTTTATACGGTGAAGGCAGTTGCGTTGATTTCAGGCGGGTTAGATAGTATGCTGGCGGCACGCCTTATGCAGCAGCTGGGTGTGTCGATTATACCTCTTTATTGCTCCATCCCTTTTCGCCATCGTTTAAAAAATCATTCCGCGGGTCTTGATAAGCTTGGCAGCGTAGTGCAGCGTTACCTTGGGCAACCCCTAAGGCGTCTTGAGATTGATGATGATTTTCTTGAACTTATCCGTTTGCCTTGTCATGGCTTTGGCTCAAACATGAATCCGTGTGTTGATTGCAAGATCTTAATGTTTCAGAAAGCAAAATCATTCATGCAACAGCACGACGCAGCATTCATGGTCACCGGCGAGGTAGTTGGGCAGCGTCCTATGTCACAGCGCAGGCACACGCTTAGATTAATTGAAGATAAAGCTGAGGTAGGTGGTTTAGTTGTGCGCCCGCTTTCGGCAAAGATTTTGCCTGAAACAATTCCAGAGCAACGTGGCTGGATAGACCGTACGCAGCTGTTTGATTTCAACGGTAGGAGCCGCAAGCCGCAATTTGCCCTGGCGCAATCGTTAGGGATCACTGATTACGCTCAACCCGCTGGAGGATGCCTGTTAACCGATCCTTTATTTAGCAATCGCCTCAAAGAGCTTATGGCGCACCAGGAACTAACGCTTGCCAATGTCGCTTTGTTGCGGGTGGGAAGGCATTTTCGTCTTTCCCCGACAACGAAGCTCATTGTGGGCCGCGACAAAGAGGAGAATAGCGAGCTTGAGCATTTAGCACAGGACGATGATCTATTGTTCTTTCCTCATGAAACCGTTGCTGGGCCAACTGCCCTTGGAAGAGGCTTGTTTGATTTAGCGATGGTTAAGCTTGCCGGAGAGATTGTATGCCGTTATTGTGATCGTAACGGAACCCAGGAAGCAGTCATTCAGTATCGTAAGGCCAAAGATAACGAATGTAAATGCTTGAAGGTAGCAGCCCTCAACGAAGCACCATTGGCTGCGTTGCGGCTATGAAAGAAGCGCGTTTCTATACAAAGATAGAGAATCAGTCCGTGCAGTGTTTCCTGTGCGCCCATCGTTGTCGTATCAACGAGGGGAAGGTGGGTTTTTGCGGCGTGCGTCAAAATCGCAGCGGCGTTTTATACAGCCTTGTGTACGGCCAGCCGATTGCCATGCACGTTGACCCTATTGAAAAGAAGCCGCTGTATCATTGTCTACCCGGGTCGCATAGTTTTTCCGTTGCTACGGTGGGGTGTAATTTCCGCTGTGGGTTTTGCCAGAATTGGGAGATTTCTCAGGTTAAGCTTGCCGGCGCAAACGCCTTGGCTGATACCATGATTGCTCCTGAAAAGATTGTGGAAGCTGCCTGCAAGAATCACTGTAAAAGCATCTCTTACACATATACCGAGCCAACAATTTTCCTAGAATACGCTCTTGACATTGCGCAAAAAGCCAAAGAAAAGGGTTTGCTCAATATCCTAGTAACCAATGGTTATATAACGGGCGAAGCGCTGGAAATCGCAGCCCCCTTTATCGACGCGGCAAATGTTGATTTGAAATTTTTCCGGGATGAGCAATATCGTAAAATCTGCGCAGGCAGCCTTGATCCCGTATTGGACACGATCCGCCGCATGAAACAACGAGGCATCTGGGTTGAGGTTACGACGCTGGTGGTTCCCGGAGAAAATGATTCCGATGAAGAATTGTCATCCCTGGCCCAGTTTATGGCTAGTGTTGATAAGCATATGCCGTGGCATATTTCTCGGTTTTTTCCACAATATGAGTTTGGAGACAGGCAGATAACCTCTGAAGCAAGGCTGCATCGCGCGCAGGAGTTGGGTATTCAGGCCGGGCTTACCTATATATACGTTGGGAACATTTCGGGGTTGGGTAGTGATACGTATTGCCATGCCTGTCATAAGCAATTGATCCATCGCGAAGGATTTACGGTGGTGAGTAATGCTATACAGGGTAAGCAATGTTCTTTTTGCCAGAGCGAAATCCCGGGCATATGGGTCGCGGGCAGCAACAACCATAGTGGTAAACAATGAAAAATAAAAAAGCGCTTTTGATTATTGATATGCAGAATGATTTCTGTCCTGGCGGAGCTTTGGGGGTGCCAGGAGGAGATACTATTGTTCCTGTGCTGAATAAGTATATCCGATATTTTATAAAGCACAAAATGCCGGTGTTTGCTACGCGCGATTGGCATCCGGTGCGAACGCAGCATTTCAAGGATTATGGAGGCATCTGGCCGGTGCATTGTTTACAAAGCAGTTGGGGTTCGGCGTTTCATAAGGATCTTTGCCTGCCTAAACCGGTTGAGCTATTGTATAAAGGGATGGATCCTGCGAGTGAAAGCTATTCTGCGTTTCAGGCGGAAGATGCCCGGGGGATCGCATTCGAAAAATTACTTGCTATGTCCGGCATCGCCACGCTTTATATCGGCGGATTGGCGACTGATTATTGTGTGAAAAGCTCCGTGCTTGATGCGCTCAAACGCGGTTTTAAGGTGGTATTGTTAAGCGATGCTATGCGCGGCGTTGATCTTAAGCCCGGCGATTCTGCAAAAGCTGTTAAAGAGATGCTGCGCAAAGGCGCGCGCCAAACGACGTTTAACCATGTTGCCAAGAAGAAATAACGCTGTTGTCTTTATTGATTTTGATGACACTATTGCGACCATCGATGCCTTTGATGATCTGGTCGCTCGTTTTTCCCGCGACAACCTGTGGAAAAAGCTTGAACAACAATGGGTGCGTGGCGACATTGGCTCAAAGGCCTGCCTTAAGGGGCAGCTTGGGGGCGTGCGTATCAACAAGAAACAATTAGTTAACTATTTGGCAGGTATACCTATTGATCCCTACTTTAAGAAACTTGCGCGCTTGCTTAAGCAACATAAGATCAAGATGGTGATTTTAAGCGATAATTTTGATTATTTTATCAGGCGGCTCTTGCGTCTGCATGGGGTCCATGGCGTAAAGCTTTTTTGTAATAAGGCGCGCATGCGTGGCGATCGTTTTATCGTTCATTTTCCTTATGAGCATGCAACATGCCGGATCTGCGCCCACTGCAAGACAAAAAACCTCTTGGCAAATGCAGCTCCAGATTCTATAATATTTTACATTGGCGATGGCCGTTCTGATATCTGCCCGGCGCAAGCCGCAGATAAGGTCTTTGCTAAGCATACGCTGGAGCGTTATTTCCAAGACCACGCATTGCCTTATACATCCTTTAAAACACTGAAGGATGTTTTTGATTATTTTAAAAGGAGTTTTTAATGACAAGTAAGCAGTTAGTAAGCCAGGCTAAGACGTTAAAGAGTCCAAGCAATGATGAGTTGATGGCTCAAGAAGCAAAATATTGTTCGTGGGGTGATACGGTTCACTATGCTGAAAAGCCGGTGGTTTTTAAGGCTGCCCAGGGAAGCTTTTTATATGATCATGAGGGAACAGAGTATCTT
>JAGOIJ010000070.1 GCA_017995695.1 Candidatus Omnitrophota bacterium
AATCAATACCTATGCAAATGGACGTAGTGCATCTTGCTATTCGCAACGTGATCAGAAAAGATTATAGCGTAAGCGGCCCAGAAACAATTAAGGTCTGTGAAATAGGCATTAAAAAGACGTATAAGAACATTACCAGCGCGCAGCAATTAGCCGCGCTGATTATTGCTGAGCCGTTAAAGGCAGCAGGTATTCAGGGGCTTTCGGTGTATGGTGTGTCTATACTTACCGGCGTTGCGGCGCTTCCCGTGGCTGCAGCTTTTACTTTGGCGGGAAAAGATTATGCGCAAGCAGAATACGATGTTTCTTGGGATAAGGCATATGTGGTAGGACTGAGCGCTCTGCAAGCGGCAGGATCGATTAAGAAAGAAGATAAGGCGGCAGGCGTTATCAGCGCCGAGGTTAAAGGTACCCAAGTTACGCTGAAGTTGAAGAAAGTTTCTGAAAGAAGCACCCAGATTACGATTTCTGCCCGTAAATTCTTGCTTCCGCAGCCGGAAGTTGCAGCTGGGGTGATGTATCGGATTTCAGACAATCTTAAGTAATACTATGAATAAGATAAAAAAGTTTTATCTTCGCCTGAACAAAGAAATACTGACGTATCTGGTTTTGAGTGCGTGCTCGATCGCGGTATTATTTGCGTTCACCGATATTATTCCCCGCGTTGAGGAAGACTTCTTTTTTTCCAGCAGTGATCCCCAAATGCAGCAAGAAAAACGCTTATCGAAATTGTTCAAACGAAAAGATTCCCAGTTGATTATCTGCGCGCAGGGAGATATTACTTCGATAGAGTATGCGAAAAGAATTAGAAGTTTAAGCCAAAAGATCGCCGCAGTCCCAGGGGTAACGAGCGTTGTCAGCATCACGAACGGCCCCAACAATATCGCCGATGCTTTTAGAAGTCCGTTCTGGGGGCGCCTGTTGATTGCTGATGATAAGCAGGCGACCAACATTATCGTTATTTTGGAGGCCGTCCGATCAGAGTCTGCTGTATTTCCTATTGAACGGGTGGCCAAGCAATCAGAGACGCAAGATTTCAAGGTGATTGTTTCAGGTGCACCGTATATCGTTAAATTGATTCAGCGTCAACTGATTCACGATTTCAGCACGTTTAGTATCTTAGCCATAGTTATTTTCAGTTTTGTGATCTTATATATTTTCCGGTCATGGATGATTCTTTTGGGAACATTAGTTTGTTGTTTAAACGCAACTATGTGGACTTTTATGGTCGCTAATCTTTTACATATTCAGGTAGGGCTTCTCACGGCGAATTTAGCGACAGTGGTTTTTGTGCTTGCGTTGTCGCCGATAGTGTTTTTGACCTATAATTGGCAACATTTGCCAAGTCCCACATCTGATATCAACCGCGTTACGCTAACTATTCGTTATACCATTGTTTCATCATTTTGGAGCATGGCGACCACTGTTTTAGGTTTCTTGAGTTTATTGACGGTTCCGGCAAAACCATTGCGGGAATTAGGTATTTCTGGCGCGATCGGCACGCTCATCGCCTTCGGGGTAGCTTACCTTATGTACCCGATTTTCTTAAGAGTAGTGCCGCAGCCACAGGGGCAAGCCAGTTCTATCGATTCGAAAGAACGACGTGCGTACAACTTGTTCAATAAAAAAGCTAGCATTATACCGTTTGTGTTAATCGCATTTGGTTTATTAGTCTTACCGGGTCTTTGGATGATTGACAAAGATCCCTCATTATTTTCGTATTTCAAAAAGAAAAGCGAGATCGCCCGAGGCATTAACTATATTGACCGGAATGGGGGGAGTAACCCCCTTATTATTGTTGTTCGCGATAGATCGAATGAGACCTTAAATACAACGGCGGCATATAAGCGTCTCTGGGATCTTCAATCGGCGCTAGAAAGCCACACATCCGTAGGCTCGGTTGTTTCTTTGCCTGTTTTAATGGCCCAGGCTAAGCGTTCCCCTTTAGCATTTTTTGTAGGGTGGGAATGGTTACTGTCTATGCTGGAGAGCCCTCGCTATGGAGAGATCTCAAAAAGTTTTATTTCTGAAGACCGGAAAGACGGATTATTTCTGTTGCGCATGAAGGAGCGTGGCCGCAAAGCGACTCGTTTAGAGATTGTTAATCAACTTACGCAGATAGTACAAGAAAAAGGGTTTGTCCCGGAAATGGTAGGGGGAACCTATGTGCTTCAGGGGCATATGTCAAAACAGATTGCCTCTAGCCTTATCTATGGGTTAGTGAATTTATTACTTATCTTTTTTTTCATTAATTGGTTTTCATCCGGTTCGTTAAAAGTTGGTTTTGCCATGACTTTAAGTTTTTCAATCATTCCTTTAATAGTGCTGGGGTTTATTGGCCTGCTCAAGATTCCTCTCGATATAGTTAGCGCGCCTGCCATTAATGTTGCCATAGGCATGGGGATCGATTCAGCTTTGCATACCGTGCGCTATTGGCGGTGGATTAAAACAAATAAATCGGACAAAGAGCGGTGGAATGAGGCAAAACGGTACATGTGGAATCCGGTTGTGAATGCTATGCTAGTGATCATATTGGGTTTTGCGATATTTCTTTTTTCTCAATTTCCCCCCACCCAACGTTTCGGGGCTATTATTGCCTGCGGGGCCTTTCTTTCAATTTTTACTTCAATATTTTTGATGCCTTGGCTTGCGCAAGCCAACATAATGAGATTGATAAAGTCAAGGTTTCTCGCGAAAGAATAACATTACTAAGGGAGGCGCAAATATGAAAGCATTTGTTATTGGTTTGGTTTTTCTCGTTGCAGTGAGTATTCTTGCCGGTATTGGGATATTGCTTTTTCCACTCATTATCGTGCTCGGATTGTTCTTAAGGCTGGCGCTTGCACTGTTCTTTGTCTTGCTATGCATATGGCTATTGGGAAAATTTATTATTTTCGTTTGGGAGAACATGTTTAAAACAAAATAGGAACATAGCAATAAGTATTATCTTGATTTTTTTTTCAGCAGTGATACAATAATTTTGTTAGAAGTCCCAAGTTTCAAGGTGGGTCTGGACTAAAAAATAACGAGAAACCTTCGGTTGGCATTGTAACTAACGAGGGTTTCTTTTTTTTATAAAAGTTTTTGAATAAATGCTCAATTTCCTACCAAAGCAGCTTTTTTCTTTTGATCCGCTTACTCTTTTTTTTCTTACCGTAATTTGTATCGTTTGTTTTCCATCGCTCATATACTCTTTTAGCTATCTAAAAGGGGAGTATCCTGTTGCCAAAATAATACTTTCCCAGATTCTGTTTTTCGTTTTCGCGTTATCTATGGTTTTAGTAGTAAGCGTTAATAATTGTTTACTATTTTTAATCTTCTGGGAGCTAATGTCTTTGGTTTCTTATTTTCTCGTTGTTTTTGATGCTAGGCATGTAAAATCGATCCAGGCGGGTTTAATCTATATTGCTATGACGCATGCCGGCACCGCTTTTATTATTGCCGCATTCATGATTTTTTATAACCACGCCCACTCTTTTGATTTTTTTGCAATAAAGAACGCCTGTCAGTCAATGCCTCATGTAACTAAAAATATCGTATTCATATTACTCTTGATTGGTTTTGGGACCAAAGCAGGAATCGTTCCATTGCATGTCTGGTTGCCGTATGCGCATCCTCAAGCGCCTAGCCATATTTCAAGCATAATGTCTGGAGTTATGATCAAGACTGCTATCTACGGGATCGTCCGGTTTGTTATGTTTATGCTTGGCGTATATTCTTTGTGGTGGGGAGTTTTGGTTTTAGTCCTTGCGGTAATCTCCTGCCTTGTAGGCGTTATTTATGCGCTCATGGAGCATGATATCAAGAGGTTGCTTGCTTATCATAGCGTTGAAAATATTGGAATTATATTGTTGGGATTAGGGATGGCGATGTATTTCACCAGCTTGCATTTGTCATATCTAGCTGTTTTTGCTTTAGTCGCAGGTTTGTATCATTTGATAAATCACGCAATTTTTAAAGGGTTGCTATTTTTGTGTGCTGGAAGCGTGTACAAAGCTACAGGGACACGCGATATTGAGAAATTGGGCGGTCTGATTAAGAAGATGCCGCAAACAGCAACGTTTTTTTTGTTAGGCGCGATGGCGATTTCTGCCTTGCCGCCGCTTAATGGTTTTGTCAGCGAATGGTTAACCTTGCAAGCATTTTTCGTGGGAGCGTCGCACGTAATAGGAGGGAGTAAGCTTTTCCTAGGGATCTGCGCTGCGATGCTTGCTTTAACCAGTGGTTTAGCCGCTGCTTGTTTTGTGAAAGCTTTCGGCATAACCTTTCTGGCTCTTCCAAGAAGCCATTATGCCGAGCATGCGAAAGAGGTTGCCCTGCCCATGAGAGCGGGGATGCTATTCCTGGCGATTCTTATCATTATTTTTGGTTTGGCTGCGTCATTGATTATCAAATTGCTCGTAAGAGTCTCTGGAAGCGTGTTGGGTATTAATACCGGCAGTATAAGTTTTTCCTTGAGTAATCTCACCTTGATCCAGCCGGTAGCTTCAGGCGCGTATCTTTCCCCCTTAGCGCTAGCGGGATGGTTGATTCTTTTCACCATGGCAGGTTTTGTTGTGTATAGGATATTTGGTAAAGGCAAGACCGTGTTTTCTAAAACTTGGGATTGCGGCTACTACAAACTTGACTCGCGTAATGAATACTCCGCAACCGCTTTTTCAAAGCCCTTCAGGATCGCCTTTAGTTTTTTCCTGCTACCTTATCGCAAGACTCAGAAGATCAGAGAATCATTCTATCACGTTCAATCTTTTACCTATGAAACCCACACGACACAGGTTTTTAAGAAATACATCTATGATCCGATGCTCGCTATGTTATTTAAGGCAGCTAAGTCCATGCGTAGAATGCAGCCAGGGAGTATCCATCTTTATTTAGGCTATATTTTTGTTACGCTAATGTTGTTGATAATATTTATGCGTCAATTTTAATAATGATAATCTTGCACATAATCTTATTTATAGTATGCGCCCCACTTTTATCAGGCCTGATCGCTAAGATAAAAAATAATCTTAGGATGCGTAAGGGCCCAAGTATCTTTCAGCCGTATTATAATGTAGTCAAGTTATTTTCTAAGGACGAGGTGGTCTCGGAAACTGCTTCTTGGATATTTCGGGTTACGCCTTTTGTAGTTTTGTCCTCGACTCTTACTGCGGGAATTCTTATCCCGGTTTTTGTTTTCGATAGCCCAGCACATCAAATGGGAGATTTTCTTGTCCTCGTTTTTATTCTTGCCTTGGGTCGTTTCTTCTTAGCCCTCGCTGCGTTGGATACGGGAAGTTCTTTCGGTGGTATGGGCGCATCAAGAGAGATGTTTATCTCAAGCCTGGTCGAGCCTGCGCTGTACATGGTTATATTCGCCGTATCGTTACAATTCGGCTCAACCGATGTTTCTTCGTTTAATGGTATACAGGCGATTCCGGTTTCTTCTATTATCGCTGCACTGGTTTTGTTCTTGATAGCCCTCGCTGAAACATCGCGTATCCCCGTTGATAATCAAGAGACGCATCTGGAATTAACCATGGTGCACGAGGCAATGGTTTTAGAATATTCAGGTGGTTCGCTCGCCCTTATCGAAATGGCTTCTTACGTCAAACAGATGATTTTCTTTTTCCTGATTGCCCAGATTATTTTTCCTATTGGCTTGCCCATGGCGAATCTTACATCGATACTTTTATGGGTGCTCTGGTATATTGTCAGGATACTGATAATTGCTATCGTTATAGCGCTGGTTGAGGTAACGGTAGCCAAGATGCGGTTATTCAGGGTGGCAGATTTTCTGGGGTTTGTTTTCGTGTTAGGCGTCATTGCAACCGTGTGCGCAATCTTAGGAGTTTAATATGCAGGGGATAGTCTTATTCTTGCTTTTAGCTTCCACGTATCTTATGGTTATCGCCAAAAGAATACCGGCTTTAATCCGTGGTTTTCGTTATCAATCACTGTTTCTTTTTCTGGTAACGTTCCTGACTGCATATAATGAAAACGATATTGAATTATATTTAGTTTCAGCCTTGATTATGTTGTTGAAAATATTGCTTATTCCTTATTTTCTCAATTTCACTGCGAAGAAGATAAATGTAGATGAGAATCTCGGCCTTTTTGTTAATTCTCAATTATCGTTAGTTTTCGCGCTTCTGCTCACCTATTGTTCCTGGGTGCTTTGCGTGCATTTGGGATTCAGGCAAGGGTCTTTGCAATCGGTGGCAGCTACTATAGCGCTTTCAATCATATTTATTGGCGCATTCCTGATGATATCTCGAGTGAAAGCGATTACGCAGGTAGTGGGGATCTTGGTGATGGAGAATGGTATTTTCCTTTTTGCTTCTTTTGTTTCTGGGGGGATGCCTTTTTTTGCGGAGATCGCCATATTCTTTGATGTTTTCATTAGCGTTGTTATAATGGGGATCTTTGTTTTTAGAATAAACAAGCTTTTTACTCACATTGACGTTCATAAGCTCTCACGTTTAAGAGGATAAATCGCAATGGTTATATCAATTATTTTAGGGATTCCTTTACTGCTTGCGATAGCGGCGCTATTTATTAGAAAAGAGCGTTTTTTTAATATTATTAATTGCCTCGGGTATTTTGCAGTGCTTTGTTCAAGCATCATTATGGTTAAGGAAGTTATCGACATTGGGCATATCACAATATTCTTTAATTTCATTTATCTAGACCTCTTAAGTTCGGTGTTCATTCTGGTGACTTCGGTAGTGGCTTTTGCTGCTGCGCTTTATTCTTTCGCTTACATCAGTAAAGATATTGACCAGGAGATTATTTCTCGCAGAAAGGCGCGTTTTTATTATTTGTTTTTTAATTTGTTCTGTTTTTCTATGTTGCTTGTCCCGGCAGTAAATAATTTAGGGATGCTGTGGGTATCGATTGAAATGACCACGTTGATTTCGGCTTTTCTTGTTGGATTTTACAACTCTAAGGAATCAGTTGAGGCAGCCTGGAAGTATATAATTATTTGTTCGGCGGGGATAGTTTTTGCGCTTTTGGGAACTATTTTATTTTCTTACGCGTTTTCAAACGCTGGCTTGAGTAAAAGTTTGAATTGGACGGATATGGTATTTGTGGCGCCTATGCTGGATAAAAATGTTCTAAAGGTTGCTTTTATTTTTATTCTTGTTGGTTACGGGACTAAAGCTGGTCTTGCTCCCATGCACACCTGGTTACCTGACGCCCATAGCCAGGCAGTTGCTCCTGTGAGCGCGCTTCTTTCCGGAGTTTTGCTCAAGACGGCTATGTACGCCATTTTAAGATTTGGCATAATTTTAATAAAGAGCGGAGAGTCCGCTTACTTTGCGCATTTGATGATTTTGTTCGGCGCGATTTCATTAGTTATTTCGAGCGGTTTTATACTGGCGCAGAAGGATCTTAAGCGGCTTCTTGCGTATAGTAGTATCGAGCACATCGGAATCATTGCAATCGGTTTTGGCCTTGGTTCACCTTTAGCTATTGCTGGGTCTATCTTGCATGTTTTTAATCATGCGGTGACCAAGTCGCTTATGTTCTTCGGAGCAGGCTCCATTGTTAGTGTTTACAAAAAGCACACCATGAACTCCATTAGGGGAGTAACCAAGGTTTTGCCATTCACCGGTATTATGGTGCTTTTAGGAATGTTTGCCCTTACCGGCTTTCCGCCATTTTCAATTTTTATTAGCGAGATCATGATTGTTATGGCCGCCTTTACTCATGGTTCTTATGGCGTCGCGGCATTATTACTATTATTCTTGGCGGTTATTTTTGGAGCGTTTATCTTTTATTTTGGGGCAATGATGTTTGGAAACCTGCCCAAAGATATGAAGGTAATTAAGGAGCCGCTAAGCGGAAAGCTTGCACTCTTTTTTTTATTTTTCTTGATGTGCGGCACGGGTATCGTGTTGTTATTTAAAAATAAGGATTTGTTATGGTTAGCCCAGAGATTGTTACAAGGATAAAAAAGGTTCTTCAAGATTTTAATCCTCTTTCTGTTGCGCAGCCTTATGCGGATGAGGTCAGGCTTAAGGTCGAACCGCACAATTTTAAGGATGCCTGCTTTGCTTTGCATAAGATTCTGCCTTCTCCGGTAATGATGCTTTTTGCTTGTGACGAACGCAATGCGAAGGAAAGCTTTGTCATATATTGCGTATTCATTGATGTTAAACATAGCAAGTG
>JAGOIJ010000071.1 GCA_017995695.1 Candidatus Omnitrophota bacterium
ACGTCCAGGGGCATTAAACCCCATAAGTATGCAGCGCACAGCCCCATCTTGCTATCCTCAAATACGTATGATGCCAAAAGATATACTACAAAAATAGTCGCGATCGAACAAACAAAAGGATACAAGATCGCGGTGACAGGGCCATAACCGACCAAACGAAAAATAACCGCCAGAGGCAACACCATTCCAATACGCAACGATGCAATTATGTTTTGAATACCGGCTACCTTATCGGAAAGAAATTGCATCAGAAGGCCTGTCTGAACATATGAAATATCATCTGATCCGACAAATCCTGTAAAAAATTTGATGCGCAACGCAATTCCTGCAAGCGCAATGCCAAATAACAGGATTATTCTCTTATTTAGCATAAGCAGTGGCTTTCTGCAAATCATCCAATGTGGTGCTAGCGCCCCAATTTGCTTCAATCATGTTAATTGCGACAAGGTTACACCATTGCTTATCAAGCGTCTCAGGCATCTCAAAAGCAAGCGTACAGTCTCGAACCACCAAAATATCAAATTGATGCAATCTCCTCATAATATAAATCCCTACCCCTCTGTTAATAAGACACATATTAGAGGCGTATCCTGCATAGAGCAACGTCTCAATCCCCTTATTATGCAATAAAACTGCTAAATTTTCATGATCACTATCTTGCTCGTCAAGATTTATATCTTGGGGCAATACACTAATAAGCGATGATATCTTGCTTCGATGCGCTGCATGCACCACTTGAACACCATTATTTCTTGCCCATTCGACTAACGGAACAACCTTCTCAGAAATATTCTTCTTGAGTCTAGAAAGACTACCGTCATTCGGGTGGTAATCCCACACATCAATTAAAATCAGCGCCGTTTTGCTAAGATCCAACGCCTTATCAACAAAGATGTGCTTTGAATCAAGTTCGGTATCAAATTTTTTTACGTTTCTGCTAGGTCTGTAATCTCTCACGCGAAGCGTTACTTCCTTTGATCTCGTTTGTTTTTCTTGTGCAGCATTACAGGTGGTGATCAATGCAACGCATCCAAACAGCACGATAATACGCAAAAAATGACGGTTATGTTTTCTCATATCGTTCCTTTCGAAAATTCAAGAATATAACAATGAGTAGACCGCACAGCGTAATCGCAGATACCACAACACCAATACCGAATGAAATAGGCTCATACTTCACTAGTATAGAGTGACGACCTGCTTGTAATGGTATTCCCCGCAATAAATAATTGACCCTCGAAATCCTTATTTTCTCACCATCAACATACGCATTCCAGCCAGGAACAAAGATTTCGCTCAACACAAGCAATGCATCAGTAGAGGTATCAACAACTAAAGAAATCGTATTTGCAGAATATGCAGCTATTGAAACATTATGCCCCCCCCTACTATAATCATCTCTCGAAGCAAACTCCTTCTTCAAGCCATGGAAAAAAGAGTCGCTTCTTTCTATTACTGCTGTTTCTAGAGGCTTGAACTGAGGGTCTGCCAATCTCTTAAGCGCATCATTTGAGGAATCGACAGCCTCAACCTCCCTCACCAGGAACGCCCTAGGAATAAAGTTCTTATTCTCATACACCTTGATTCCGCCTTGCAAATCTTCCTGATAGGTGAATTTAGTCACATCAGGCGATGCACCCTCGCTATAAAAAGCGTAGCGTATATTCAATAAATCAGAAAGTGGCGAATCAGGAGAATTAAAAGCTTGACGACAGAAACTCTCATGACTCCCTCGCGCCTGATTCATGAACATGACATATTCTTTATAACGCTTAACAGGAACATCATAAATTCCCTTCACTTCAAAAATACCTAAGGATATCATCCGATTTTCTTGATACCGTGGCCAGCGATCTCGAAAAATTCTATAATATCCAGGATGAGACTTGATAAATCGACTCACATCGTTTTCGTCATAGTAATCAAAGGTGCCGTCATTTCTACGCAGGTTGCTTCGTATTTCCGAGAGGCGAAACGAAGCTGACTGATAAGAAACCATATCAAAGAGAATGCATGCGAATAATAACACTGCAAGATATGGAAGAAATCGCTTTCTCGTAACCAAAACGACAGCAATGGGAAGCAAAAAGAAAAAGATTAACCGAGAGTAATCACTCGCGTTCAAGGAAAAATAGGCATGAGTATTTTTTCCAACCGTAACAAGGATGCAATGAGCCAGCACTACCACCATCAAAAGAAACGCCAATGCCTTGAAAGAAGCTCGCACAAGGCTGTAATTAGCCCTGCTGTTCGCCGCTACGATCAAGTGATTAATCGCAAAACCTAAGAGTATGCTGCAGCTAAACACAAAAGGCATCTCCCACAATTCAACATGATTAATAACCGAGAAAAATGGAGAAAGCAATTTTGTGATTGAGTAAACCACTCCATATTGTCCCATAGATAATAACAGGAAAAAAAAGGCAAGAACCCAGAAACAATTTTCTGCCACTACCCTCTTATGCTTTTTGATATTCCACGCAAGAGCAATTACTGCAATCGCGCATATGCCAAAATAATTGACTGTCAAAATTGTCTTAAGCTTATCGAGTTTATAGGAGAAGGGGAATAAATACAAAAAAAGGTCCCGAGGATACAAATAACCCAATATACCTCTTAGTTTAAGCCCGCTTCCAAGAATATTGCTGACATAAGGAAAGAAATATGCCGCGGCAAAGCCAAACCCAATAGCCAACGCAAATAGAAAAAATAGCAAAAATCTGCTTTTCTTTCTCAAAGGAATCTTGAGGAAGGCTATTCTGATAAAGAAATAACAACTGACAAAAAAGAACGATACGTAAAAACCGACAGAATGCGCGCTCAGCAGAACAAATGCAGATACTATTCCTAACAACCATACCCAAATAAAACGCTCGGTCTTAATGAGACGCTCGCTAAAAAGAAATAATGCCGGCATCCAACAAAGCCCCACTGCGTAGGTAAGATACCCTCCAGCAATTATTCGCAAGAAAATACTTGAAAGCACAAAGGTCATAACGGATGCCGCTGCAGGAATACGCCTCATGCCTAACTCCAGCCCAAAATAGTAGAGAAAAACAACACAAAGTGCAAGATGAATCAACAACTGAACGCTTAAAAACCATGCATGAGGAATAAGATAAAATAGGAAAAAGGTCGGATAAAATGGACCCATGATAGGCTGAGTGAACGCCGGAACTCCGCTTTGGCAATAGGGATTCCATAAAGGAATAAATCCTTGTCTGAAACTATCGGCAAAGAATTTGATAATAGGGATAACATCATATATCATATCATCGCTGATTACCACGTGAGGATGGGTAAACAGCATTCGATAACACCATGCAGTAATCCCCCACAACACAAGGACTATGATTGGATTCTTACTTAGCTTCATCCTGCAAACCTTTACGTAAGAAAAACGCTACTTTTCTGCAATCATCCTCATTACCGATGCATTCTTGCCCAAAACCTGCAAAAAGGTAAAAGGTACAAACATGCAAAGGAACAAGGGGTATATTGCAATACGCCCGTATCTTCTCTTCCACTTGAATTTCTCAACCAAGCTATTTTGACAGCCAAGTGCCCATCCGCAGGTATGCAAACTGTAGTTAATTTCACGCGGAAAAAACTGAGCCTTAGTTAAGAGTGTCTTGAGATTATGCGGATTAAACAAAAAAGTGTGGCGGGGAAAATGAATGCAACCCCATTTTTCTTTAAAAAGCATAAAATCAAGACTTTGGGTATTAGGAGTTTCAATAAAGACATTGCCACCTTTTCTTAATACTCGCCTAACTTCTTTTAAAAAAGCTTCGGGATCCCGGGCATGCTCAATCATGTGATTCAAGATAACCAAATCGTAGCTTTCCGCAGGAAGCTTAAGATCCTCAAGCGTACCGGTAAAAATAGTTCTCCCTTTCCTGCGTCCAGCCTCTGCTATTTCCTGCTTAAATTCTACTCCATGACAAATCCATCTTCCCCGCTGCTGGAGGATCCCTAGCAACTCGCCATTTGAACATCCGACATCTAATATCGTCCCTTTTTTACCGATAAGTTTAGTAACAAGTTTTACCAGAGAATCTGCATAGAGGTTTTCCAGAAACCGACGAAGAAAGCTCTTGTTTCCATCATCATAGTTACAATAATCTAGAGGATAATAATCCTTTAATTCATTAATAGTCGGCATCGGATGCAAGGAAATCAAACCACAATCTAAACACTGCACAGGCATATGCTCGTTATGCAAAACGCCGTATTCATAATCAACCGGCTTATCGCAAATAACGGAATGTTGTTTTTTGTGCGCACAAACGATGCATTCTGCTGTAATTATTTCAGTCATATCGAGTGGATAACGTTAAAAAGCCGCTCTAACAGCCTTTTTGTTAGGATGATCGCCAATATTTACAGGATGCTCCTCATGATCAGCAATCGGATCAATAAAGGTCCGGATATAATCCTCATCTTCAGAAACTAGACATATAGGGCTGCGTTTCCTAAAAGGTTCAAAAGTATGCATCCTCTGCCAAATATTTTTTAACGGTTCGTTACGGACGTTTCCAAACGAAACAGGATTCGTCGCGCAACCATAGACATCGCCATAGATACCAATGCAAATTTTTTCCCTCCCGCCAGGGCATTCATACTTTAAGGAATAATTAATATTCCAGTCAAAACGCACTTCCGGATATTGCCGTAGAATTTCCCTAACCTCGCGCCATTCTGCCTCATCAAGCTTGCAATCCTTTTGGGCAGCCCACTTACCGCTCAACACGGCAGTTGAAGCGCTAATCATTGCTCCCTTCGAAAGCGCCAATGCAATAATTTTCTTAATTTTCAAAAGCTCCCCATGATAGAACGTTGGAGCTACATACGTATTAAGACCGATTTCTTTGCACCAATCAATACATCGCATCACCTGTTCAAAATGCCCGATGAATCCTCTCATGCGGTCATTAGTTGGCGCATCAGCCCCATCAAGACTGAAGCAGATTGACGACAAACCTGTTTGTTTTAACGTAAGCAGGTCTTTCTTATCCAGACCGATAGCATTAGTAATGAGACTACAAATGCAACGCTTTCCTTCAAGCTGGGTAATAATTTCAAGCAGGTCTTTACGCAGCGTTGCCTCCCCTCCCTCAAGAACTGCTGCGACCGCTCCCAGTTGCTGCGCCTGCTTCCAGATCTTGCCAATTTCAGATGGCGAAAGCGGTATCTGGCCCTTTTTTCTATTCTTGCTAGCGAAACACATTACGCATTTCGATTGACACTCATAATTCACTACAAATTCAACCACGCGTAGCACGGGCTTTCGTAAAAGTAACGTTTTGACATAGCCGGCGATAACCCTCGAAGCTATCCCCGGCCTATCGAGCAACAACTGTGCGTGCCTAATTGAATGCTTAATCGAACGAATCATAAATTTTTAGTCTCTCGTTTTCTTGCCGACACAAAGCAATGAACCGCTAAACTTTTGAATACCCGGGATTTCTTCAAGTATTGAGCTAATCCGCCTAAACGCCTTAACGCAGCGAAAAGGTATCAAAGGGTGTAAGAAATCAAAGTGCCGCAGGGTCACTAGCTTTAACCCAGCATGAAACATGGCATTTCTTATTTGGGGCAACGTTAGTGGTTTCTCGCCTGGCTCATATCCAATCCACTTGCGCAAAATCATAATATTATTTTCTAAATACGCCTGAGGATTCCATAGGTTCGGTTCTGCAAAAAAAACAATCCCCCCCTTCTTAAGGACGCGAGCGCTTTCTTCTAAAGCTTGCAAAACCACGCCGTGATGTAGAATTGCATTACCCACAACCACATCAAACGAATTATTTTTAAAAGGAAGCTTGTGCATATCGCAAGCAAGACCATGGACACAATGCGAAAATCCTTTTTGCTCGGACGCTACTCTCTTGACCCTTTCCAACGAATAATCGATAAAAACTAACTTAGCATTATCAAGTTTTACCAATCTATTTGTAAAATCTCCCCAGGCACAACCAAGTTCAAGCATATTAAGGCAACCATGATGGGGTAAATACGATCTTAATAATTCTAAGCGGATGTCTTGGCGGGCTTGACCTGCCTTAGTTAAATTCCCCCACCAATTCTTATCAGCAGCAGACTTATGCATGTTCGCTCGCTCTTGAAAGGTGGAGATCTGACCAAACGCACCAAGTGAATAAGGACATAACCCTTTTATTTAAAAAAAGGTTTTGTGATTGACCTGGAAAATCATTAAGCAACTTTTCGACAAACGATATATTAAAAATTGCTTTTTGTTTTTGCGTAGTATCTCTGATCACTTCGCTGATATGGCTGACATTCTTATCAGTCATGAGTGCAGATAATGGCAACGTAAAAGGATGTTTTTTCTGCGAAGCAAATGAATGCGGATGATTTAACGCAATGAGCTTCTTAAGAATATATTTTCGCTGTAAAAAATATATTTTATAACTTGCGGGCAGCTTCATAAAAAACTCGACCAACCGATAATCCAAGAAAGGAACTCGCGTCTCAACGGAAGATGCCATGCTCATACGATCAAGCTTGGGGAGCATAAACTCAGATAACCAGGTCCTTGACTCATAGAGAATAATTTTGTTTAAGAATGCCAGATCCTGGTTGGCTAGGCGCATACCAAGCCGCTGCTCCCATTCAGGTTGCTGCATAAGATCAAACGCAAAGAGGCTCTTCAGTTCATTTTTAGTAAAAAAAGAAACTAGAGAGAAATACCGACGAATATCATCGGTTTCATCAAGCATATGCAAAACCCTCTGCTTCGATTCCGGGCCTAAGGGCACTGGGTAAAACCCGAAATTAGCAAACCATGAAGGAACGCCCTGCACTAATGCGCGAATCCGCGCCTTGTCAGCGCGAAACTTATCAAAGTAGTGCAAAACTACATGGTGGATGTAACCACCCAAAAACTCGTCCGCTCCGTCGCCACACAGGACGACTTTCACAAAATCACGGTTGAATTTCGCGATGTGATAATTAAGCAAGATGTTAGGGCATAGGAACGGCTCATCGCAGAAACGCATGGCCTCAGTCACGTCGGGAATGAATGTTTCCCAATCTATGTTCTTGCTGTGATTCTCTATTTCAAAATATTCGGACGCCCGCAAGGCTTTCTTCCGCTCATCTAAATCCGTGCCAAATCCTAACGTGTAGGAAGAGATCTGCGGAGCCTGCTCACACGCCAACCACGTTAATAAAAAAGAATCAATCCCTCCGCTTAAATGGATGCCCACCGGGACGTCGCTACGCATCCTTAGGCGCACAGAATCCCTCACAAGATCCAGAAACTTGTCTGTTGCCTCAACGATCGATATTTGAGCGTCTTCCGCTGAGGTCAAACTCCAGTACGTGCGTTTCTCAAACCCATCCTTACCGTATAATAGAAATTGAGCAGGTGGCAGCTTTTTAATCCCTGTATATATCGTAGCTTCTTCGTGAGCGTTATACCGTAGCGTAAATAAACTTTCGATAGCTCCAGCGTATAAGCTAAAATCTATACTTTTCTCAAATTTAAGCGCGGTTATTTCTGAAGCAAAAATCAACCCACCCTTGATTCGGGCATAATATAAAGGCTTGATACCGAGACGGTCCCTTATCAACATTAACCTAGCTTTGCGCTTATCCCACAGCGCGATGGCAAACATCCCATTAAGCTTTTGCACAAACTCCAAGCCAAATTCTTCGTACGCATGCACAATGACTTCCGTGTCAGTCTGAGTATAAAAATAATGGCCTTTCTTCACAAGGATATCCCGTAATTCCAGATAATTGTAAATCTGACCATTAAACACAACGCAAATACTTTTATCTTCGTTGTATATGGGTTGGCGTCCTCCAGCCACATCAATAATGCTTAGCCG
>JAGOIJ010000072.1 GCA_017995695.1 Candidatus Omnitrophota bacterium
GCCCTGGTTAAGGCAAAAATTGCCCGATCTGCGCATAAACGGCAAACACCGGTTATGTGTCGTCTATAATGAGTAACGCGGGAAAATCTTTTTAGGCATTCGTTATGTTAACAGAGGGAGGAAGCATGGATGAACTGTTAGAGATATTAGAGAATGACGCGCGCATCGATTCAGCTGATATTGCCAAGATGCTTAAGAAAAAACCTCAAGCAATCAAGGATGCAATCAAGAAGTACGAAAAAGAAGGTATTATTTTAAAATATAAGACCGTGATTAACAAAGAATTAGTGCGGGACGCCGACAAGCAGGTACGCGCGCTTATCGAGGTAAATATCATTCCGCAAAAAGATGTTGGTTTTGACAAGATCGCCGAACGCATTTATTCCTTCGCGGAAGTGGCCAGCTGTTATCTGGTTTCCGGAACCTATGATTTATTGTTGATCGTCGAAGGCAAAGACTTACACACCGTGGCTAGCTTTGTGGCGGAAAAACTTGCGCCGCTTGAGCATATCAGGGGGACGGCGACACACTTTTTGCTTAAGAAATACAAAGAAGACGGGGTTATTTTAAAGCACAAGGAAGAGAATAAGAGAATAGCTATATCATATTAAAATAAAGTCACCATGTCAGAAGGCCACTCGTCTCCTGTTGATTGGGTGGCGTAATGATTAGGCGCAATGAAAAATATAATTTCTAAAAAAGTGCAAGATATGCAGCCTTCGGGCATCAGGGCTTTTTTTGACCTGGTGTTAGGCATGAAGGATGTTATTTCCCTCGGCGTTGGCGAGCCGGATTTTGTTACTCCCTGGCAGATACGCGAGGCAGGGATCTATTCGCTTGAGCAAGGGTTTACCTCCTACACCTCTAATAAAGGGTTGTATAAACTGCGCTTAAGCATCCATAACTATTTACAGCATCGCCATGGTATAGAATATTCTCCGGACGAAGAGATGCTCATTACCGTCGGGGTGAGTGAGGCTTTTGACTTGGTGCTGCGTGCGCTGCTTGAGCCAGGAGATAAGGTTTTAATCCCGATTCCCAGTTATGTTTCTTATGGGCCGCTGACTGAGCTTGCCGGAGGCACTCCTGTGTATATTGATACGAAAACGCAAGGGTTTAAGCTCACCCCCGAGATGCTGGAAAAGAACATTGATAAAAAGTGTAAAGCTTTAGTGTTGAATTACCCTTGCAATCCCACGGGCGTTTCATACCGCAAAGATGAGTTACGCCAGATTAACCGCATTATTCAAAAACATAATTTGGTGTGTATCTCTGATGAGGTATATGAGGATCTGACCTATGATTTTGAGCACACCGCATTTCCTACGCTTCCTGACGCCAAAGAGCGCACCATTTATTTGAACGGTTTTTCCAAGGCGTATGCTATGACTGGTTGGCGCGTTGGTTACGCATGCGGGCCCAAGGATATTATCGCTGCTATGACGAAGATTCACCAGTATACTATTATGTGTGTCTCGATCACAAGCCAGATGGCTGCCTGCGAGGCCTTAGTGAGCGCAAAGAAATCAGTGCTTGAGATGAAACGTGAATATGCGCGTCGTCGGGAATTGATGGTTGACGGCTTGCAGGCGTTAGGATTCATCTGTCCAAAGCCTGAAGGAACGTTTTACGTGTTTCCGTCGCTTAAGCGTTTGGGCGTTGATGCGTTAAGTTTTGCCCAACAGCTGCTTAAAGAGGAAAAAGTTGCGGTGGTGCCGGGGACGGCATTCGGCGAGCCTTATACTGATCATGTGCGCATGTCTTATGCCTCAAGTTACGATAACCTCAAAGAAGCCTTGCAGCGCATAGGAGCTTTTTTACAAAGGAGGACACAGTGGCAAAGAAAACAAAAGCAGAAATCCTAAGATTAGTTAAAGAGCACAAGATAAAGTTTATCCGTTTGTGGTTCACTGATGTCTTAGGATTCTTAAAAGGTTTTGCGATCACTCCCAGCGAGCTCGAGGGGGCATTAGAGGAAGGCATGGGGTTTGATGGTTCATCAATAGAGGGTTTTGCGCGTATTGAAGAATCTGATATGATTGCCCGGCCTGACCCAGAAACGTTTGCTATCCTGCCGTGGCGTTCAGGCGAGGAGCATGCCGTTGCCCGCATGTTTTGCGATATTTATGAACCAAGCGGCAAGCCGTTTGAGGCAGATCCGCGGTTTGTCTTAAAAAGGATCCTGGCAAAAGCCAAGACAAAAGGTTTTACCTATAATGTGGGGCCGGAGCTTGAATATTTTTATTTTGCCAATGCCCAATCGCCGCAGCCATTGGACCAGGGTGGTTATTTTGACCTTGTCCCTTTAGATGTTGCGCAGGATTTACGTCGCGATACTATTATGACCATGCAGGGGTTAGGCATTAATGTCGAATACAGCCATCATGAAGTTGCTGCCAGCCAGCATGAAATTGATTTGCGTTATGCTGATGCGTTGACCATGGCGGATAACGTGATGACCTACCGACTTATTGTAAAAGAGGTTGCCCGAAAGCATGGGGTGTACGCGACCTTTATGCCCAAGCCGATATATGGCATTAACGGTTCAGGCATGCATGTGCACCAGTCGTTATTTAAAGGAGAACGCAACGCCTTCTTTGACAGTAAGGATAAGTACCATCTTTCAGATATCGGTAAGTGGTATACAGCAGGATTATTGAAGCACGCCCCAGAAATGACGGCTATTACGAGTCAGTGGGTTAATTCTTATAAGCGGCTCATCCCTGGCTATGAGGCCCCGGTGTATATGTGCTGGGCGCAGATGAATCGTTCCGCGCTGATCCGCGTGCCCATGTATAAACCAGGCAAGGAAAAAGCCACGCGCATTGAATACCGCTCGCCTGATCCTGCGTGCAATCCTTATCTAGCTTTCTCGGTCATGCTCGCTGCAGGACTTGAAGGGATTGAGAAGAAATTAAAGCTTCCGGATCCGGCAAATGATAATATTTATCATATGACCGAGGAGGAGCGAGCCGCCGCAGATATTAAATCGCTCCCCGAGGATTTATTGGAAGCGATCAAGATTACCGAGAAAAGCAAGCTGGTGAGGGATTGTTTAGGGGAAAAGTTGTTTGGGTATTTTATCCGCAATAAAAAGATGGAGTGGGATGAGTATAAGGCGCAAGTGACGCAGTATGAAGTAAACAAATACCTGCCTATTTTGTAGAATGCCGACCAAGAAAAATGATTCGTATGGAGCGTACCTTAAGCACATTGAAGCTCTCTCTAAGGTAGCCAATCTTATTACTTCAGGTCTTTACCTTGACGAGCTGTTGCGTTTGATTGTGCACGTGACCGCAGAAGTGATGAACTCGAAGATTTCTTCGCTCATGCTCCTTGATCCTGAAAAAAAAGAGCTGGTGGTCAAAGCAACGCAATCTATCTCTGAAGCCTACAATAAGAAACCTAACGTCAAGTTAGGCGAAGGGATCGCGGGTAACGTTGCTCTCAGCAATAAGCCTATCTATGTGCTTGATCTTAAGCGCGACGCGCGCTACCTTAACCAAGATATTGCAAAAACCGAAGGGCTTTGCTCTCTGGCTAGTGTGCCTATGGCAGTGAAAGGCAGAGTGATCGGCGTGTTGAATTGCTACACATCACGAAAGCACGCCTTTACTAAACATGAGCAGGATATCCTGACTGCCTTGGCAAGCCAGGCTGCTGTTGCCATTGAAAATGCGGAATTGGACCTGCGCGCGCGCACCGCAGAGGAGGCCTTGACTACCCGCAAGCTGATTGAGCGGGCAAAAGACATTCTTTCTCAAGAAGCCAATGTTCTTCCTTCTGAAGCATACCGTTTGATCCAAAAGCAGAGCATGGATCACCGCAAATCCATGCGTGAGATTGCTGAAGCGATAATTTTGGCAAGAGAGCTAAAAGAGAAAAGGTAGTAGCGTCAATCTCCGCAAGAAGCTGCGTTGTTTAAGAAAACGTTCGTCAGAATAAGGCGAACGTTTTTTAGGTATACTTATTGTGAAAAAAAGTACAAAAAAAACTTGACAAGCGCGCTCTTTGTGGTATATTTCATCATGTTATTGTGAAACAAAGAACAATATGCTAGCAAACAAAAACTGCATCATCAGGCTTTCCCGATACAAAAACTCCCTCTACAGGCTTAGGGAGCTGGGGTTCGTTAAGGTGTTCTCCGATAACCTCGCCGATGCGGTTGGGGTAACGGCAACGCAGGTTCGTAAGGATTTTTCGCTCTTTGGTATTCAGGGCAATAAAAAGGGAGGCTATGAAATAGCTAGCCTCCTTGAGAAGCTTAATGCTATCCTTGGCAAGGATAAGATGCATAAGGTTTTAGTGGTTGGCGCAGGGCACATTGGTTCTGCGTTGTTGAATTACCAGGGGTTTGAGAAAGAGGGCATCAAGATTGTGGCTGTCTTTGATATCGATCCTGCAAAATTCAACCGGAACAGTAAAATCCCGGTGTTGCCCCTTGAAGAGCTTAAAGATTTTGTCAAGGCGCAGGGAGTCACCATCGGCATTATCGCAGTCCCTGAAGTAGGCGCCCAGCAAGCAGCCGATGCTTTGGTTTACGCCGGAATAAAAGGTATATTAAATTTTGCGCCGTTACGTATTAAAGTGCCCGAGGAGTGCGTAGTTAATAATGTCAATCTGGAATTGGAGCTTGAGAACTTGATTTATTTTGTGAACGTGTTTCATAAGCAAAAATAAAAAGTTCCCTGCCTTTTCGATTTCCCCCAATAACACTATACAAGTATCACAACGGTAGGAGGAGTGAGGTGTCTACACCGCTTGAATTAATTAAACAGAAACGCGCAGAAGCAATTAACCGTATCACGTCAAAGAGCAGCCTTTGCAAAAAACAGGTGCACGTAGGGATGGCTACCTGCGAGATTGCTGCTGGCTCTCTTGAGGTCATGGAAGTATTTAAAGAAGCAGCTAAGAAGGGCCTGACCGATGTTCTCATTAGCCAGAAGGGTTGCGCAGGCAGGTGTAACCTTGAGCCAACCGTTGAAGTTATCGAAGACGGGAAGCTTCCTATCAAATATGGCAAAGTGACCAGCGCCATGGCGCAAGAAATTATCGAGCGTCACCTTAAGAAGGGCGAAATCATTAAAGAATGGATTATTAAATAGTAAGAAAGGAAATTAAGAAACCATGCCACGCGAATACGTAATTACCTTATGCGACGGACCAACCTGCATGCAGAAAAAGTCCAAAGAATTAAAGGCAGTTATTGAAAAAGAATTAGAGAAAAAAGAATTGCTGCATCGGGCGCGCATTAGTATATCCGGTTGTTTAGGGATGTGCAAAAAAGGCCCTGTCGTTATCATTAATCCGCAATACACCATCTACGGCGGGGTGAGCGAAAAAGATATCCCCGAGCTTATTGAGTCTCATATTGTCAAGAAGCAGCCGCTTAAGCGCCTGGCTATTGAAGAGGACCATTTATTCAACCGTTTTTACCGCGTATTTGGCGATGTGAACTTTTTCGGCAAGCAAATGCGTATTACGCTGCGTAACTGCGGAATTATTGATCCGGAAAATCTCGATGATTATTTATCGCTGCGTGGCTACGAGGCACTGGCTAAGGTGTTGACATCAATGACGCCCCAACAGGTTATTGCAGAGGTCAAGAAATCAGGTTTACGTGGCCGGGGAGGCGCAGGATTTCCGACGGGCATGAAGTGGGAATTGACGGCAAAACAGGAAGGCGATGAGAAATTCGTCATCTGTAATGCTGATGAGGGTGACCCAGGCGCGTTTATGGATCGTAGCACTATCGAAGGGGATCCGCATACGGTTATTGAGGGGATGATTATCGGAGGCTTTGCGATCGGCGCAAAACAGGGTATTGTCTATATCCGCGCCGAGTATCCCTTGGCAGTAAAGCGTCTTGAGAAAGCAATAGCAGATGCGCGCGCAGCCGGTTTTCTAGGGGAAAATATTTTAGGTTCGAATTTTTCATTTGATATCCAGATGCGCCTTGGCGCAGGTGCGTTTGTCTGCGGTGAGGAGACCGCGCTTATCCATTCTATTGAAGGACATCGGGGCATGCCGCGTCCGCGTCCGCCGTTTCCTTCGGTGCAGGGCTTGTTTGATAAGCCGACCCTGATTAACAACGTCGAAACATGGGCGAATATCCCGGTTATCATTATTGACGGCGCAGAGTGGTTCAGCTCCATCGGCACGGAGAAAAGCAAGGGCACAAAGGTTTTTGCTTTAGCTGGCAAGATTAATAATACCGGCCTGGTTGAGGTCCCTATGGGTACAACCTTGCGGGAGATTGTATACGACATCGGCGGCGGGATCCCTGGTAATAAAACATTAAAGGCTATCCAGACCGGCGGTCCTTCCGGAGGCTGTCTCTCTAAAGAATATCTTGATACCGAGATTGATTATGAGTCGCTGGCAAAGGCAGGTTCTATTATGGGTTCCGGCGGTATGATTATTATTGACGAAGATTCCTGCATGGTAAACATCGCTAAGTTTTTCTTAGAGTTTACCCAGAATGAATCCTGCGGAAAGTGTACACCCTGCCGCGAAGGAACCAAACGCATGCTTGAGATTCTTGTGCGCATTACTGAAGGCAAGGGCGTTGAGGGCGATATCGAGAAGCTCGAGCGTCTTGGCACGATGATCAAAAAGGCGTCATTGTGCGGCTTAGGCCAATCTGCGCCGAATCCGGTGTTAAGCACGATTAAGAATTTCCGCCAGGAATACGTTGAGCATATCAAAGAGAAGAAATGCCAGGCGCATTTTTGCAATGCGTTGCTTACGTATACCATTATTGAGAAGTGCGTTGGCTGCGGAGCCTGCAAGAAAGTTTGTCCGGTAGGGGCGATTTCCGGTACCCTTAAAAGTAAGCATGGTATCAATCAGACGGTTTGCATTAAATGCGGCCAGTGCTATCGTACGTGTAAATTCAGCGCAATTACTAAACTTTAGAGGAGAATTTTTCAATGGCAAAAACAGTGACCATCTATATTAACGATAAGCCATATACCGTCGATGCTGGCCAGACGATTATGCAGGCGGCGGACAAGCTCGGTTACCATATCCCCAGGTTGTGTTACCATCCCAAGCTTTCGATTGAGGGTGCGTGCCGCGTCTGTATCGTGGAAGTGGAGGGCATGCGTAATTATGTCGCTAGTTGTGCATATCCGGTAAGCGAGGGCATGAAGATCCGCACGCACACTAAGGAATTGCGCACTGCCCGGCGCGATATCGTGGAATTGATTCTGGATAACCATCCGCAAGATTGCCATACCTGCGAGCGCGATGGTACCTGTGAATTGCAGCGGCTTGCGTATGCGATGGGGTTACGCCACCGTCATTTCGAAGGCGAGCGGAAACATTATGAAAAGGATCTTTCTTCAACTTCGGTTATTCGCGATCCGAATAAATGTATCTTGTGCGGCCGCTGCGTGCGCATTTGCTCTGAAGTTCAGAAAGTCAACGCGTTAGGGTATGCCCACCGCGGATTTAAAACAGTAGTGATGCCAGCGTACAATATGCCGTTTAAAGATTCGGTGTGCACGACCTGTGGCCAGTGTATTAATGTTTGCCCGACAGCGGCGTTTGTGGAAAAAAATTATACCCAGGAACTTTTTGAGAAATTGCAGGATCCATCGTTTATTAAAGTAGCGCAGATTGCGCCTTCTGTGCGCGCAGCCATTGGCGAAGCCTTTGATATTCCGGCAGGCAAAACCATGGAGCCGCAGGTTGCCGCTGCTTTGCGAAAACTGGGTTTTGATTATGTGTTTGACACGCAGCTTTCCGCGGACTTAACTATTATGGAGGAGGCAAGCGAATTTCTCCAGCGAGTCAAGGGCAAGGGTAAGCTTCCCATGATCACCTC
>JAGOIJ010000073.1 GCA_017995695.1 Candidatus Omnitrophota bacterium
TCCGGCGATATCATGCATCATCGGCGTTTCAACCTCCTGGTAACCCTTCTGGTCAAGCGAGGCGCGCACAGCCCTAATGATCTGGGAGCGCAAGAGAAAAACCTTCTTTACGTCTTCATTGCTTATCAGATCAAGATAACGCTGCCTGAAACGCGATTCGACATCTTTTAAACCATGCCACTTTTCAGGTAAAGGACGTAACGCCTTTGTTAGCACAACGCACTTTTCGACTTTAAGCGTTGGCTCGCCGGTATGCGTCTTAAAAAGTTCGCCCTCAACCGCAATAAAATCAGCAACCTCTAACAATTCAAAAACACGAAATAGCGCCTCTCCCACAATGCTTGCTTTAACATATAACTGTATCTTTGCCGTGGTATCGCGCAAGTCTAAAAACGCAGCCTTACCGTGCGAACGCTTTGCCATAATCCTACCGGTAATAGTGACTTTTGCGCCTTCCTTGAAATCAGCAATAAGGCTGCCGATAGCTGCACATCCAGGCAAAGGTGTACCGTACGGATTAATGCCAAGTTGCCGCAATGACTCAAGTTTTACTTTACGCTGATGAATAAGCTCTTCTAATTCCATAGTCTTTAAATTATATAGCAGAATACACCAACTGTCAAACGATATAACCTTGCGTATTTGTAAGGAGTTAGAGCCAAAAAGCCGGAAAGATACATGCCGCTGCCTAGGCAGGAAAACGCGCAAGGGAAAAAGCGCGTTTCATCCACAAAGCTTTGGATCTTTAAAAACTCAAGGCTGATACGTTGAAAGCTGCTTAATGCGCTTCAGCATATTAGGATGCGTGCTTAATAATTCAAAAAGCCGATCGCTAAAGGTGAGCACAAGCTTCTTTGAGCGGGCGGATTCCAATTCCGAAGCATCAATCGTGCCGCTTCTATCAAGATCCAGATGGCTCAGTTGGCGTAACTCTCCGTGCGCCCTTGAAGGGTCATTCATAAAAAATGCCTTTAAGCCTTCAACCTCTTTAAGGGACTCTTTATCCACGCGCGCCGAACCATAGGTCAATTTGTATAAACTCGAAGCAAGCGCAGCAGGACGATTGCCTAAAGCTATCGAACCTCGATCAGCAAAATATTCTCGAATGCGAGAGGCATACAATACAAGCAAATTGGTAATAAAATAGAAAAGAAATGCCGCCATCCCAAGCACAATGGTGTTACCGCCACGCTCATCCCGCCGGCGACCGTAAAACAAAAATTGCCAAGCGATGCGATACATGACCATCGGGATAACTGAAAGCAAGGTAATCGTAAGAACATCGCGATTCTTAAGATGGCTAAGCTCATGGCCTAATACCGCCTTCAGCTCCTCATCATCTAATAAGCGCAACAACCCTTCAGTCACACACACTCTGCCATCGCGCACTCCTCTGCCAAAAGCAAATGCATTCGGCACAGCAACCTGGGCAATGCCTATTTTAGGCATTGGCATATTTCCGCGATTGACCAATGACTGCACCATCTGAAAGAGACGCGGCTCTTCAGTCTTGCTGACATAGCGTACGCGCATGCTCCATTCCACCAGCTTCGGGCCAAGCATGTATTGCACCATCATCAGCGCTAACGATAGAATAAGATAAAAGTAGAAATTTGTTATACCGGCAGAAACGCTTAACAGCGTCACCACTGCATAAACGATTGCAAACAATACCCCTAACAAGAGCCATAATCTCATCTGCAAAAAGAACATAACGTACAGCCTCCTATTAATTTCGTTTAATCGTTATTTCGGTTAGACGAAATAACCAAATAACGCAACAACGTATTATCGAACATCTTTGTCCACGATAGCCTTAATGACAAATCGCTTAACCGGCTCTTCCTCGTTATCGCTACGCACATACACATACTGCTCAACTGGTCCCGTATACCCCTTACTATCAAACATGACTGTTAATACTGTTGCCTCACCGGGCGCAAGCTGTTTTTTCTTAACCTCGGAAGCAGTGCAGCCGCAGGAAGTAGAAACCCCCAAGATATTCATCGGACGCTTAGAAGTATTGGCAATCACAAAGTCATGACTTGCTAGCGCCCCCTCGCGAAGATGCAAAAAATCCCAGGTAGCGGCATCATTATCCTGACGCACAAGCTCCTGCTTAAGGGTTTTGTTCTGCGCATGGCACGAAGACAGCAGTATTACGTTCGCCACAAAGAAAATACTTATAAAGGTGGTACGACAGTTATAGTTCACGTAATTAATGATTGAGCATGGCAAGAGTTACCACGCAGGATGTTATTCAGCTGTTAGAGACTCCAGCGCCTTCTGCAATGAACGCGCTTCTGGATAAAGACTATCCGGATCCTTTTCAATCAGAAGATCAAAGCTATCTTTAGCCTCTTGATTTCGCCCGAGCGTCTTATACACCGTGCCAAGATTAAAAAGCGCATCTAAGTAATCAGATTTAAGTTCGACCGCCCGCTCAAAAGCAACGGAGGCTTCTGAAAATTTTCCCGTTTCCCAAAGCGTCCAACCAAAATTGTTGAATGCTTTTGCCATGGTTGGATCAATAATGGTAGCCTGCCGAAAAGCATTCTTTGCCTCTTCTAAATCATCTTTTAAAGCATACACATAACCTAAATTATAATACCCGGTAGCGGTAAAAGGATTGGCGGCAATAAGCTTTTTGATTACAATCAAGGCCTCATCAAGAATATCAAGCTCAATGTAAATATACGCCAGATTAACATACGCGACCTCGTCTTCAGGCAAGAGCTTCACCCCTTCTTTTGCATAACCTAAAGCTCGATCAGGATCTTTAAGCCAAAAATAAGCCATGCCTTTACCAACATAGGAGCGACCGTCACGCGGCTCGATAAGCAATGCTTTATCAAACATGGCAATCGCCTGTTTATACTTCTCTTTATCCTCGCCCTCAAACCCTTCTTGCAATAAAGCAAACCCGTCTTTTTGATAACGCGAAGCAATGCTCGACTGGGCATTGTCATCAATGTGCTTGGCGATGCTACCTTCCTGAAATCGCTCTTTTGCCCGCTCAAACGCTTGCTGGGCTTGCTCTGGCTCGTTTAAATTATACAAGAACGTTGAGGCAACCTGCAAAGAAGACATCTCTGAAAGCCCTCCGGTGGATTTCTGGCCCGCGATACTTTCAAAAATCTCTATTGCCTTTTTATAATCGCCTTTTTTCCTGTAACTTTCTGCCATCTGGTACTTGCTAAAATAAAGAAACTCCTCATTGATGCCTTCTTGGGCGAGCGCTTCAAACTCCACAATTGCGGCATCAAAATTACCCTGCTGCTTCTCGTTCCAGGCAAGGTTAAAATGAGCCTTCTTCGCAAGCCCTGCTTCAGGATCGATGTCAATCACATCCTGATAGGCTTTCTTTGCCGCTTCAAAATCCGAGAATCGCGTATACGCATTGCCCAAAGCATAACAAACTTTCTGCCGTTCCTGGGGATCGCTTGAGACAGCAAGCTTACTCTCCAATCGTCTAACTTGCGCGCGGGCATCTTCCGGCGATGTTTCAGTGTCTCCTGTGACCACTTTTCCAAAAGCATCTAATACGGCTAACATAGTAGGCCGATCTTGTTCTATAACTTTGATCGCCTCCCGCAAAGCATACTTAGCGTCCTCAAGCTGCGCTTGCGTCTGGGGATTGGTTAAGATATCCTTAGCTAATTCGATCTTTGATATCTTGCTGATATTCGATTCCTTAAGCTCTGGTGAAGCAACTTCTTCAAGGAGAGCATAATCGAGCAGGGCCACAAATTTACTGGCATCTTCAAGCGTCTTGACATTGTTTACCTTATCCAGTGCGATTCTTAAATTTAACAAAGATCGGTCTACCAGATAGATGTTATATCCTAAGAAGAAAACCACCGCAATAATAATGATAAGGAATACTTTATAGGTTCTTTTGAAGAAACCGACTTTGCGGGTAGACATAAAAACCTCCCTGGCTACTGAGTAAACAATGACCGCTGCCTAATAAGATAGACGAGCATCCCAAGATTAACGACAGCGTGCAAGAATAAAAGCACCAATTGAGAAAAAGAAAACGCCCACAATCCATCCTTGCCCGTAATCATAAGTAAAGAATGCAAAAACCCATTATGTTCAAACATGATCAACACATAATTAATTACAAAAAAACTATTTATGCCAATCGCAACCAACCATGCATCTTTCTTAAGCCGAGGCAATCGCATGTAAATTACCAAAAAGAGACTGATGAGAGCAAAACGCACGCACCAGGCTAACCAACGATCAACCAGGGCCCCCCAGATATAAATGCGATTATAAAACAGTAATACAGAAAAAATATAACCAATGATATTAAGTAAGTAAATGGAACGGATCACTGCAACGCCGGGAGGTGCTTTTTTCTTCATGGCTATTAATTTTGCGTTGATTCGTTATTTCGTCAACTTGTTATTTAGAAGACACGAAATAACCAAAGAACCAAACAACGAAATAACGATAACACGACTTAATCTGCAAGTATTGTAAGGTAAATTGATAGCCGGGTCAATAAATAAATTGACCCGGATGGACAATTACGCTATACTAACCCTACTTAGCTTCTTTCGCTCACCTTTAAAGCGCAAGGAGACGCTATTCCTTATGCCTGGTATTAGACTCACCCTCCAACATCGTATCACATCACTCATTGTCATTTCTTCGGTTGTTTTTATTAGTGTTTTTACCTTTGTGCAGCTAAATAACCAGCTCACCAGCATAAGCCGCTACAACATAGACCATGCTAAGATCTCTAACATTATTGTTAAGAATAATATCGAAGGCATTCTCAAAAAGGCAGAAGATGACGCCCTCATCCAGGCGCGAGCTATCCAAACGAGCCTTTCAACGCTTAAAGAAGCTGAAGTTATCCATGAGGCAGTTGTTTTTGATAAGCGAGGCACTATTATCGCAAGCACCAACCCTCAATTAGTCGACCAACCGGTGCGCTTTCGAGACCTCAATAAGTTCGATATATTAAACGCCGCCCTGAAAGACAACAAGTGGTTTGTCTCAGAGATCGATAAGCTCACGCACACGCTTTTCTTATTTCTGGCTATCCGCCATCCCTCGCAAGAAATCTGTTCTTTTATTGTCAAGATAACCTACCCCCTAGGGAACGTGCAGGAGGCTTTCTTGCAAGTATTCAAACCGGTTATCATCTCAACCATTATCATCATCGTGCTCAATATCCTGCTCGGCTATATCCTCTCTAAGAATGTTATCGGGCCGATCCGCTTGCTCAATCAGGTGACCAAGCTTATTGCCCAAGGCAATCTTGCCATCCGCACCGAAATCCGCACGCGCGATGAATTACAGGAACTCGGCGAAACCTTTAATATCATGACTGAAGAATTGATAAAAATGAAGGAACGCGCAGAGAATGCCAATCCCCTCACCAAACTGCCAGGCAATATTGTCATTCACGATGAGATTGAAAAAAGGATCAAAAACAACCGCACCTTTATGGTTATCTATTGCGACCTTGATAATTTTAAAGCCTTCAATGACAAATACGGCATTGGCAAAGGTGACGAAGCGATAAAACTAACTGCAGCTATCTTTAAAGAAGCGGCAAAACAAAAAGGCTCTCCTGGCGATTTTGTCGGCCATGAAGGCGGCGACGATTTTGTGCTTTTGACAAATCCCGAAACGGCTCAAGCGGTCGCCGATTATATCACTTCGGAATTCGACAAACAAATACGCGCCCTTTATACCGCCGAAGACTTAGAGCAGGGATGCATCTTAGCGCATTCGCGTGATGGGCAAATAAAAAGGTTTCCCATCATGACTATCTCGCTGGCAGGAGTAACCAACGCCCACCGCACCATCACAAGCTATGCCGAGGTAACCAATATCGCAGCTGAAATGAAGAAAAAAGCCAAATCAATCGATGGGAGTAAATTCGTGGTTGATAAACGGCAAAGTTAGTATTGAGTATTGAGTATTGAGTATTGAGTATTGAGTAAATAGAAAAACCTACCGAGGGAACAACGGAATCGCGGGAGTTAAAACAAGCCGACCAGCGGTCTTCTGCTCTTTAATTTCTTTAGCTTTCTCTGGCGTAAAAGGCGTAGACTCACCCTGAGTACGGATAGGCGGCTGTTGGCTCAAAACCTGCGAAACAACAAGGGTAACGCCTCCTACCGCAACTAATGTAACTACCAATATTATCAACATCTTAGCTTTATTGTTCATAGTTCTCTCCTAGTATAAGTATGCCATATAAATAGGCTTCTGTCAACGCACTTCTTGAGCCCTTAGCGGGGCTTGCCTAGACGATCCCAGCGGCTATTAAGACTAATCCAGGCAGATTGCAATATAAGCCTGCTATCCAGAATCAGACTTTGATGACGCACATACCAGAGATCATAGCGTATCTTCTTTTTATGAGGAATAGTCCTACGCGCGCAGACCTGGGCAACACCGGTCAATCCCGGTTTGACAGCGCAACGCCGCTTAAACAAATCAGATGCGGTGATATCATGGCGGGTGCCGTCACCCTCCACTTCAATCTCATGCGGACGTAACGGCCGCGGCCCCACAAACGACATATCCCCCTTGAGTATATTAATCAACTGCGGCAACTCATCCATGGCGGTGTGGCGCAGAAACTTGCCGACCTTGGTAATCCGCGGATCGTCAAGGCGCGCCTGCACAGGGCCTAGCTTATCTTCTGCGTTCTTAATCATAGAGCGAAATTTGTAACTCTGAAATATAACGCCCCCCTTGCCTATTCGTTCCTGTTGAAAAAAAACAGGAAACCCATCTTCAAGTAGTATGGCAAAAGCAAAAAGACAGGCAAACGGAAAAAAGAAAAATGCCCCCATTAAAGCAAGCGCATAATCGAGCGCTCTTTTCACGATTTCTTGCAACGACATACGCTAGCCCCCTGTATTGCTAACACAATAACCAACGGCTCCATAAGCAGTGTATAACGCGGCACCGAAAACATCAAGCCATGAATCACGCTCACCAGGATAATCGGCCCCCACAGCATGAGAAAATGAACCTTGTCGGTAAGAAAAAGTTTTCTACTGCCAACGATCCCTAAACACAATAACACAAAACGCAGCCCAATTAATAGTTGCTCTTTTGCGTTGCCTTTCTTTGAGAGAGGATATGGCCCCCAGAGTTCCCATAATGAATACGCCCTTTTGACAAACCATTCGCGCGGATTCTCCCGCAGGCCTTGCAGATAAAACCTAAGCGCCGCACCAGCGTCTTTGTCGCGCATGATCTGCTTGGTCAAAGGAATCTTACCATCATCATAATAAATAGCATCGGAACGAGATTCTGCGCTGATAATCCAGTTAGTAGCAACATTGGTCGCTATAAACACCTTGCCAGTGTGCGCGTAATTAACCCCGATGATGGCAAGAAGAGGAATAGAAAAAACTATTCCGTATACCAAGAGCCGTTTATGGTGTTTGGCGCGCATGAATACCGCAAGAGGCGCAAGAACAACAGGCAAACAAGTTAGGCGCGTTATCGTAGCCACACCTAACATTAAAGCTGAAAGAAAACACGATAACCAAAAATTCTTGAAACAAACAAATAAGAAGATTGCTGCAGTCAGGAAAAACATCGCCGCCGTATCAGAACTTATATAGCGAACCCAGTTGATATGGTGCGGATACAAGGCAATAAGCGCCAACCCAGCGAGTGCTGCGTTTTTAGATTCAGTAATGGTAAGACTAAGCCGATACACAAACCAACAAGCCAACGTTGAAGCGACAATATTGA